>CAUEKL010000104.1 GCA_959018215.1 uncultured Gemmiger sp. | reverse complement strand
GCCGCCACCTGCACCAGCAGAAAACTGTCCAGGCTGCTGCGCTGGGTGCCCGCGTGGCTCTGCACCAGCCGGATGTGCCCGGCCTCCTGCAGGAAAAACAGGTTCTGCCGGGCAAAGGGGGAGGGGGTCAGGATGACCCGCACGCTGGACGGGTCGTAAAAAGGGGGAAAGGAAGTTTCGGACAAACAAACACCTCCCTGAGGGCCGGAGCAATATCGTGCAAAAACTGCGGCAAGATATTCCCTTGCCAAGCCGTGTTAAAACCATTATACTGGATGGAAAGCGAAAAGCAAGGGCGAAGTGTGCCGATTTTCCGCCACAAGCCCCAACGCAAGAAAATACAACCCCCGCCGCCCGGCGGCCGGGGCAAAGGCAAAAAGGAGTCAGACTATGAAAAAAGCCCTTATCACCGGCGTCACCGGGCAGGACGGCAGCTATCTGGCCGAGTTCCTCATTGAAAAAGGCTACGATGTCCACGGCATGATCCGCCGTTCCAGCGTGGACTACCGGGAGCGCATCGCCCATCTGGAAGGGCATCCCCAGTTCCACCTGCATTACGGCGACCTGGGGGATTCCCTGAGCCTGGTCAAGATCGTGGCCGAGGTGCGCCCGGACGAGATCTACAACCTGGCGGCCCAGAGCCATGTGCAGGTCAGCTTCGACGTGCCGGAGTACACCGCCGACGTGGTGGCCACCGGGGTGCTGCGCCTGCTGGAAGCGGTGCGCATCTGCGGGCTGGAAAAATCCTGCCGCATCTACCAGGCGTCCACCAGTGAGCTCTTCGGCAAGGTGGAGGAGGTCCCCCAGAACGAAAAGACCCCCTTCCACCCCTACAGCCCCTACGCGGTGGCCAAGCAGTACGGCTTCTGGATCGTGAAGGAATACCGGGAAGCCTACAACATGTACTGCTGCTCCGGCATCCTCTTCAACCATGAGTCCGAGCGCCGGGGCGAGACCTTCGTCACCCGCAAGATCACCCTGGCGGCGGCCCGCATCGCCCAGGGCAAGCAGGACAAGCTGTATCTGGGCAACCTGTCCAGCCTGCGGGACTGGGGCTACGCCAAGGACTATGTGGAGTGCATGTGGCTGATTTTGCAGCAGGACAAGCCGGACGACTTTGTCATCGCCACCGGGGAGCAGCACAGCGTGCGGGAATTCTGCACCCTGGCCTTCCGGGAAGTGGGCATTGAGCTGGAGTTCCGGGGCGAAGGCATGGAGGAGAAGGGCATCGACAAGGCCACCGGCAAGGTGCTCATCGAGGTCAGCCCGGACTTCTACCGTCCCACCGACGTGGTCAACCTGTGGGGCGACCCCACCAAGGCCAAGACCGAGCTGGGCTGGAACCCCACCAAGACCAGCTTTGAAGAACTGGTCCGCCTGATGGTGCGCAGCGACATGCACAAGGTGGCCGTGGAACGGGCCGAGGAGAACGTGGACCTGTACAAGATCGAAGCCCTGGAGAAGGGCGTACGGAAGTGATTTTCGATTTGGCTGTGCGGCTGCCGGGGGAACGGCTGGGGCTGCGGCTTTTTGCCTGAGCAGCTATGCTGCGAAATCGTGCGCAGCACGATGCAAAAAACAACGCGCAGCGTTGGTTCCTCTATCACCCGGCCGCGAAAAGCGGCCAATGGTTGGGGTGATGGACCTTGCTCCACTGAGATGCGGCCACCTGACGACGGCCTCCTCAGGCCCTGGGGGCCTGGGCAAGGAAAATTTTTTAAATGACGCTCCCGGAAAGCCTCCCCTGTGTAAGGGGAGGTGCCGCGCAGCGGCGGAGGGGTTGGTAAGTTGGCGTGATTGCCCGTTTACGGATTATAACCGCGGGTTTACAACCCCTCAGTCAGCTTCGCTGACAGCTCCCCTTACACAGGGGAGCCAATCTCTACTCCCGCAAGCAGCCGCTTGCCCAAGAACCAGCAACTTTTTCTCATAATATGCAGAAATACCCAGAAAGGAAGTCTTACCTCATGATGGACAAAAATGCCAAGATTTATGTGGCGGGCCACCGCGGCATGGTGGGCAGCGCCATCCTCCGTGAACTGCAGCGTCAGGGCTACACCAACATCATCACCCGCACCCACAAGGAACTGGACCTGACCCGGCAGAACGCCGTGGAAGCCTTCTTCGCGGAAGAAAAGCCGGAATACGTCTTTCTGGCGGCGGCAAAAGTCGGCGGCATCGTGGCCAACGAGGAAGCCCTGGCCGATTTCATGTACGACAACATGACCCTCGAGATGAACGTCATCCACTCCGCCTGGAAGAACGGCTGCAAGAAGCTGGAATTCCTGGGCTCCAGCTGCATCTATCCCCGCATGGCCCCCCAGCCCATGAAGGAGGACTGCCTGCTCACCTCCGCCCTGGAAAAGACCAACGAAGCCTACGCCCTGGCCAAGATTTCGGGCCTGAAATACTGTGAGTACCTCAACCGTCAGTACGGCACCGACTACATCAGCGTCATGCCCACCAACCTGTACGGCCCCAACGACAACTACCATCCCACCCACAGCCATGTGGTGCCCGCCCTCATCCGCCGCTTCCACGAAGCCAAGGAGCAGAATCTGCCCACTGTCACCTGCTGGGGCGACGGCAGCCCCCTGCGGGAGTTTTTGTATGTGGACGACCTGGCCAACCTCTGCGTGTTTTTGATGAACAACTACTCCGGCAATGAGACGGTGAACGCCGGTACCGGCAAGGAACTGACCATCAAGGAGCTCACCGAGCTGGTGGCCAAGGTGGTGGGCTACACCGGCGAGATCCGCTGGGACCCCAGCAAGCCCAACGGCACCCCCCGCAAGCTGCTGGACGTGAGCAAGGCCACCAAGTTGGGCTGGACCTACAAGACCGAGCTGGAAGACGGCCTGCGCCTGGCCTATGAGGACTTCCTCCACAACCCCATGCGCGCCGAGCGCTGAAAAGCCCCCACGAAGGAGAAAGGCGGACACCCCTATGAATCTGATTTTGCTTTCCGGCGGCAGCGGCCAGCGGCTCTGGCCCCTGTCCAACAACATCCGCTCCAAGCAGTTTGTGCCCCTGCTCCGCAATGACAAGGGCGAGTACGAGAGCATGGTCCAGCGGGTCTACCGCCAGATCAAAAAGGCCGACCCCCGGGCCAACATCGTGGTGGCCACCGGCAAACGCCAGGTCAGCACCATCAAGAACCAGCTGGGCGGCAAGGTCAGCGTCTGCGTGGAGCCCTGCCGGCGGGATACCTTCCCGGCCATCGTGCTGGCCTGCACCTACCTCACCGATGTCATGGGGGTGCGCCCCGACGAGCCGGTGGTGGTCTGCCCCGTGGACCCCTATGTGGATGATACCTACTTTGCGGCGGTGAAGCAGATGGCCCGCCTGGCCGGGCCGGAAAATCCCCACGCCGCCAACCTGACCCTCATGGGCATCGAGCCCACCTATCCCAGCGCCAAGTTCGGCTACATCATCCCCAAAAGCACCGACCCGGTGAGCCGGGTGTCCTGCTTCAAGGAAAAGCCGGACGAAGCCACCGCTGCCGCCTACATCGCAAAAGGGGCCCTGTGGAACGGCGGGGTCTTTGCCTTCAAGCTGCGGTATCTTTTGGGCATCGCCCACAAACAGCTGGACTTCCGGGGCTTTGCAGACCTGCAGGCCAACTACGCCCTGCAGAAGCGCATCAGCTTCGACTACGCCGTGGCCGAAAACGAGCCGGACATCGCGGTCATGCGCTACGCCGGGCAGTGGAAGGACGTGGGTACCTGGAACACCTTCTGCGAGGTCATGGCCGACCCGGCCATCGGCAAGGTGCAGATGGACGAAGCCTGCGAAAACCTCAACGTCATCAACCAGCTGAACATCCCCATCATCTGCATGGGCTGCAAGGACATGGTGGTGGCGGCGTCCAGCGACGGCATCCTGGTCAGCGACAAGCACCGCTCCAGCTTTATCAAGCCCTTTGTGGAACAGGTGGAAGGGGAGGCCCGCTTTGCGGAAAAGAGCTGGGGCTCCTTCACCGTGCTGGACGTGCAGCCCCAGGCCACCACGGTGCGCATCGTCCTCAACGCCGGGCACCGGCTGACCTACCACAGCCATGAACACCGGGACGAGGTCTGGACCATTGTGGACGGCATGGGCCGCACCGTCATCGACGGGGACGAGCGCCCGGTGCGCCCCGGGGACGTGGTGACCATGCCCGCCGGTGTGCGCCACACCCTCATCGCCGATACCCGCCTGGAAGCCATCGAGGTGCAGATCGGCGCCGAGATCGACGTGGCGGACAAGCAGAAATACGAACTGTAAAGAAACTGAAAATAATACAAAATAAAAAATCGCCGTCGGCGGACACGCGCCGGTCATGGCGACGCTCCGAGAACGCAAAAGGACAGCCCCCCGCAAGGGGCTGTCCTTTTGCTTTGGCAGATAGGGGGGAAACAATCTTCCCCGGCACCCCGGCCCGAAGGCCGGGGGCGGGGCAGACAGAAGGAAACTTACTCGTTCACCAGCACCCGCATCTCGTAGGGCTGCAGCCACAGGTCCCGCACATCGGCGGCAGCGCCGGTGCGCCGGTCCCGCCAGCTGCCGTCCAGGGCGTCCAGCCACAGGTGCTGGGGCTCGGCGGTAAAGTTGAACACCCCCGCCAGGGTGCGGCCGGAATCCAGCCGGCGCACAAGGCCCAGCACCCCGTTGTTGTGGGTGTCCCAGGTGGTGAACCAGGCATCCGGGCCGAAACAGGGGTCGCTGCGCAGTTCCCGCAGCGCCTCCAGCCCCTGCCACAGCTCGTTCTGCAGGGTGCCCGGCTGGCTGCGCTTGGCGGCGTTGTCCCAGTTGAATCTGGTGCGGTGCAGGTTGCGGCTGTCCTCCGCCAGGTCGGGGTCGTTCTTGTAGCCCCAGCCGTTGAGCTGGCCGATCTCGTCCCCGCTGTTCAGCATGGGAAATCCCTTGAAGAAGGCCATGGCCCCGTGCATCAGCAGGTCCCGGCGCAGGGCGGTCTGCAGGGCGGCTTCGCTGCCCTGTTCCAGGGCCTGCTCCACCCCGCACAGGCTGGCGGTGGTGCCGCAGCTGCGGGCGTCCCGGGTGGCGGGGTCGTAGTTGTACACCTCGCCCTTGGCCCAGCTGCCCTCAAACCGGCCCTCATAGAAGTGGTAGAGGAACTCCTTGTGCAGCTGGGGGTCGATGCCCAGGTACCGCTCGGTGTTCTCGTCCAGGCCCCAGCCGATGTCGTCGTGGCAGCGCAGGTAGTTCACGAACCAGCACTGGGGGCCCAGGGCGTTCAGGGCGTCCAGCTGGGATTTCAGCAGCCGCACATCCCGGGAGGCCAGGGCGCTCCACAGGTTGACCATGGTGGACACGCTGTACAGCATGTGACATTCCGGCTTGTCCGGGGTGCCGAAGTAGGCGGCCAGCTCGTTGGGAGCCATGACCACCTCCCCTTTCAGGATGACGGCGGGGCAGACGGTCTCCAGCACCATGCGGATGATCCGCACAATGGTGTGCACCTGGGGCAGGTTGCGGCAGTTGGTGCCCAGCTGCTTCCAGATGTAGGGCACTGCGTCGATGCGCAGCACCTCCACGCCCAGGTTGGCCAGGTTCAGCATGCTGCGGGTCATCTCCACCAGCACGGCGGGGTTGCGGTAGTTCAGGTCCCACTGGTAGGGGTGGAAGGTGGTCAGCACCCACTTGTGCATCTCCTCGCACCAGGTAAAGTTGCCCGGAGCGGTGTTGGGGAACACCTGGGGCACCGTCCACTCGTACTGGTCGGGGATGGTGCGGTCGTCAAAACAGTGGTAGAAGTTCTGGTAATAGGGGTCTCCGGCCTTGGCTCGGCGGGCCCATTCGTGGCTGGAGGCGGTGTGGTTCATCACAAAGTCCAGGCACAGGCTGATGCCTGCCCCCCGCAGCTTCTTGGTCAAAGCGGCCAGGTCGGCGTTGGTGCCCAGGGCGGGGTCCACCTGGTTGAAGTCCTCCACCGCATAGCCCCCGTCGTTGTGGGGATGGGGCATTTTCAAAAGGGGCATCAGGTGCAGGTAGGTCAGCTTCTGCTCCTTCAGATAGGGCAGCTTGCGGGCCAGCTTTTTCAGGTCCCCGGCAAACAGGTCGGTGTACATGGTCATGCCGAACATGTTCCCCCGGCGATACCAGCCCGGGTCCGCCTCCCGGGCGGCGTCCAGCTTTTTCAGTTCGGGGCTGCGGGCGGCCCAGGCTTCGGCCATGGCCAGCTCCAGGGTGTTCAGGGCGTCCCGGTCATCGTACAGCTCCATGAACAGCCATTCCAGCTCGTCATGGCAGCGGGCCATGCGGGCGTCGAACACCCCGGTGTCCCGGCGGCGGAAAAGGGTCTCCTTGGTTGCCATTGCAAAAACAGCTCCTTTTATTCAGCGGCGTTCATCTCGGCCAGGGTGGGCATGGCGGGAATGGCCCCGTGGCGGCTGGTGGTGAGGGAGGCCGCCTTGTTGGCGTAGGCCAGCATCTCCTCCAGCTCGGGGCGGGTCAGGCCGTCCAGCGCCCCTTCCCGGCGGCACAGCCGGGCCAGAAAGGCCCCGAAGAAGGTATCTCCCGCGCCGTTGGTGTCTCCCACCGTGCAGGGCACCCCCGGCACCGTGCCGGTCATCTCCCCGAAGCAGTAGTACACCCCGTCGGCGCCCAGGGTCACCAGCACCAGCCGGATGCCCCGGTCCGCCAGGGCGGCGGTGCCGGATGCCAGGTCGGCGGTGTCGGCCATCAGGGGCAGTTCCTCGTCGGAAATTTTCAGGATATCCACCATGCCCAGAGGCTTGCGCATCCGGCGCACGGCGGTGGCTTCATCCGGCCACAGGTTGGCCCGGTAGTTGGGGTCGTAGGTCACCAGGGCCCCCAGGGAACGGGCGGTCTCGGCGGCGCAGAGGGTGGTGGTGCGGGCGGGCTCCCGGGTCAGGCTCACGCTGCCGAAATGCAGGATGCGGGCTTCCCGCAGCAGTTCCGGCGGGATCTCATCCTTGAGCAGCATGGAGTCCGCCCCCGGGTCCCGGTAGAAGGTGAAATCCCGTTCCCCCTTCTCGTCCACCGACACCACCGCCAGGGTGGTGTGCTGTTCCTCGTCCACGGCCAGGGCCCGGGCGTCCACCCCGTTTTCCTCCAGCACGCTGCGCAGATACCGCCCGAAGGCGTCCTGCCCCACCTTGCTGATGAGGGCGGTGGAAGCCCCCAGCCGGGCCGCGGCCACCGCCAGGTTGGCGGGAGCTCCCCCGGGATTTGCCGCAAACCGGGGGATGCCGGCCTCGTTCACGCCGGTCTGGGTCAGGTCAATGAGCACTTCTCCGATAGCCACAATGTCCATACTGATTCCTCCGTTTTCTGTGGCGTCAGGGCAGGCGGGTCAGGTGCAGCTGCAGGCTGGGGGCGTCCCCGATCATGTGGGGCAGGATGTACCCTGCATACATGAGCATGCTGCCGCTGCACACCGCCCCCACCTGGCTGTCGGGGTTGTCCCCGGACTCGGGGGTTTCGGTGGTGCCGTACACCCGCAGCTCGTCCACCTTGTACAGGGCGTCCTCCTCCAGGCCCTTCAGGCACAGGTGCAGGGGGCGGTGTGCAG
>CAUEKL010000103.1 GCA_959018215.1 uncultured Gemmiger sp. | reverse complement strand
AAAAAGGTTTCCCATTTCTGGGAAACCTTGGTGCGCCGGAAGGGGCCCCTCTGCCCGCGCTCTTCCCAACAGTCCGCCGGACTGTTGGGCCCGGCCGGGATGCCGACGGCCGGACGAGCTGTTCGAGTCCCTTCCGGGACAAACCAGATGCCTTCCGGATAATAGCAACAAAAAAAGGTTTCCCATTTCTGGGAAACCTTGGTGCGCCGGAAGGGACTCGAACCCCCGACCTTCTGATTCGTAGTCAGACACTCTATCCAGCTGAGCTACCGGCGCAAGTGCGAGTATTATATTACCAGACCGCACCCCAGATGTCAAGGATTTTTTCAAACCTTTTTTGTCATTAAATGTCGAAATCGCTCATTTCTTGTTCTTGGAGCTGCGATTGCGCTGATTCAGGCGCAAAGAAACGGTATTTTCCAAGGTATGAAGGCGGTAAGTGAGCAGATAACCGTCGTGTTCGGGACGGCGGTAAAACTCCGCCCGCACCCGCTCCATGGGACTGCTGCCGTCGCAGGCCAGCCCACCCAGCAGCAGCACAAACCGGGTATCACTGTAACGGGCCACCACATCGCTGCCCCGCAGGGTACGGCAAAGCACATTTTCCAGCACGTGCATGGCGGCGGCGGTACGGCCCGCTCCGGGCCGGGCTACCGGCGGCACGATACTCACCGTGACCAGGAACAGGGAGATGTCATACCGGGCCCGCATGCGCAGCTGTACCCGGCAGATGCTGCGGAACGTCTCGTACCCGCACAGGTAGGCACCGCCGGATTCCGGTTCGCACACTTCTTTCAGGATGCGGTCCAGGTCAGTCTCCATGGCCACCGCGCTCTGCTGCATCCTCTTATAGCTGCCGTTCAGGTTGCGCACCCGGCCGTCGCTGTGCAGGCAGCCGCTTTCGGCGGCCTGGCGGGACAGGGTTTCGGCCTCCTGGGTGCGGCCCATGTTTTCCAGCGCCAGAATCTGCTCCACATACAGCCGCTCGTCAAAGGGATCGGCACGCAGGCCCCGGCGGCACAGCTCCACCACCTGTTCCAGGTCCTCCTGTTCCTTGCAGTATTCGATGAGGTCCACCAGAGTATCTTTATACAGGTTGTGCAGCCAGACCCGCTGGCGTTCCACCCAGGGCTCCCCAGCCGAGTCGGGCAGAAGGCGTCCGGTATACCGGTCAAGAATCCGGCGGCAGAGCTCCGCCCGCTGAGCAGGGTCGTTCTCCCCTTCCAGCTGTTCGGCCAGGCGGCGGATGGTGAAGATGTCCACCTCGCAGTCCAGGTCCATATTCCATACATAGGCCCCCCGGCTGGTGAGGATGCAGTTTTCCAGGGCAGGGTCCTCCTTGGCAGCCATGGCACGGAACCGATGCAGCACCGCCCGCAGGGACATATCCGCGTCCCCCGCATTGCCCCAAAGGGCGGTGGTCAGTTCCGCATGGCTGGCCGGGCGGCCGTACTGCAGCAGCAGATACTGCACCAGAAGCTGGATTTTGCGGGATTGTGCCATACCGGCCAGGACCGGATGACCGTCAAGGGCGATCTCAAATCTGCCAAGCAGGGTGATCTGAATTTTGGGCTGTGTCATGGGCGGTCACTCTCCTATTTTTCCTTCCGGAAACAGCCGATTGCTGTACGACTGTTGTATTGTTACAAGTATAAAGAAAATAGCGGGCTTTTTCAAGCGATTTTCAACGCAAAAACGCCCGCTTTTTAAAAAAGCAGGCGTTGATGCAAGTCTTTTCGGCAAAAAGCAGGAGAAGCTCCTTTTTACTTCCCAATTTAGCCCACATACAGGTATACCTGGCTGAACACTTTTACCAGCGCACCGGCATAGGGCTGTTGGGAGAGCACGGTGCCTTCGGCGGCACCGGCGGGACGCACCACGGCGGTGAGTCCCCTCTCCTGCAGCCGGCTGCGGGCCTCGGCCAGGGAAAATCCGGTCAGGTCCGGCACCTGCCGGTTGGGGTCCGGAATAGGCCGGGCCACCACCGCCTTGACCATCTGGCCGGCAGCGATCTGCTCCCCGGCGGCGGGCTCGGTGCGCACCACCGTATACGGCGTCAGGGTGTTGTCGTGCAGGAATTCCACCGTTACACCAAACCCCTGGTCCCGCAGGGTCTGCAGGGCCTGGTCCCGGTTTTCGCCGGTGAGGTCCGGCACGGTGAGCCACTGGGTCCCCAGGCTGACGCTGACGGTGAGGGTCTGGCCCTGTTTCACCGTGCGGCCTGCAGCAGGCTGCTGGGCGCAGACCTGCCCCGGGTCCACTGCCGGGTTGTACACCTCTTCCCACACCAGGTGCAGGCCGGTACTTTGCAGGTCGGCTTCCGCCTCTTCCCGGGACAGGCCCGTCAGATCCGGAACGGTCACATCCGCCCGGCGGGAAAACAGCGGGTTGGTGCTCTGCCCCAGGATGTGCCACACGCACCCGGCCGACACCAGCACCGAAAGCAGCGCCAGCGCGGCAAACACCCGCAGCACGGTCAGGTACGGCAGGCGGAATTTTACGGTGGTCACGGAGCATCTCCCCTTCCCCAGTTTCTATCAGTTTTTCTGTTTTTTCAGCGCCGAAGCGGCAGCCACACCGGCCGCCGCCAGCAATACAGCCCCCAGAGCCATAAGCCCGGCCCCGGCACTGCCCGCCACATCCCCGATCCAGCCGGTGAGAGGCGAGGCGGGGATCATGAGCAGGCTGTAGGCCATGCTGTCCACGCTGATGAGGGTGGCCCGCCGCTCGCTGGGGAACCAGTCGTTCAGCCGTTTGCGGGCATGCAGGGACCAGATGGTGCCGAACATGGCAAACCCGGCCCCCCCGGCCACCGCTCCGGCCAGAGGGGCAGCGCCCATGGCCAGGGTGCACAGGCCGCACCCGGCGGTACACACCGCGTACAGCCATCCCAGGCGGCGGGGACGCAGCCGCCCGCCGATCCAGCAGCCCAGGGGGTAGCCTACCTCACAAAACATGAGCACCACACCCAGAAAGGCCGTGGGCAGGCCGATATCGGTCAGGCGCTGCTGCAGGTACATCAGGGTCAGAAAAGCGGGCAGGTCAATGAGAGCCCCCGCAAAGATATACCGCAGCACCCGGGGACTGCGGCGCAGGAAGTCCACCGTCTCGGTCACATGGGTGCGCAGGCTGGCGGGCAGTTCGGCCAGCAAGGTGCGCAGGGGCGCCGCCCGCCGGGCCTCCTGCTCCGGGCTGGCGGCGGGCTCCCGCAGACCCATGGCCGCTGCAATGCGCAGCAGGCTGATGCCTGTATCCACCAGGTAGAAGGCGGTGAATCCCAGCACCCCGGTGAGGGCCCCGGCCAGTTTCCCCAGCGCGGCACCGGCGGTCTCCACCTGGGTGGTGATCGTTTCCACCGAGAGGAAGCGCTCGGATTGCCCTGCCTCCTTCAGGCTGTCGTAGACCAGGGCCTCCTGGGTACCGGAGACCAGGTTGTAGGCCAGGGCGGACAGGGCCATGGAAGCGCAGACCCACAGGAAATTCTGCTCAAAGGCCATGAGCAGGGCAGACACCGCCGCCGCTACGCCGGACAAGGCCAGCGCCCGGCGCCGGCCCAGCAGGTCGGCGGCCATGCCGCTGGGCACTTCGGCCAGCAGGCTGACCACGTGGAAGATCCCCTCGGCGGCGCCCACCTGCCACAGGCTGTATCCCCGGGCGGCCAGCAGGGCCACCCAGACGGCGCCGGTGATGTTGAGGGTGAGAACAAAGGAATAGGTATACGAGCACCGCAGCTGGCGGCGCAGAGATTGTGCATTCATGATCGGAACACCTTTCGTTATCAATTACAAAATGGACAGGTGTTCCCTTTTATGCCGGAACGGATACGAAAAACGCGCCCCGGCCAAACGCCGGAGCGCGGAAAGGTTCCGTCACAGCGTTTGCCGAAAGAGGCGCGGCAAAACCGCACCCGGGCTAAAAAAGGGTACACTTCGAGACGGAACTGCTTATTTGTTGCCTTTAACCTGGTACAAATTGCACAGTGCCCATCCCATGGGGTGTACTCCTTTCCGCCGAACGGCAAACTCAGATTGGAAACAGTATACCACGGACCGGCCGGTCCGTGCAAGAGGAAAATGCAGGGCTCAGAAATGCTCCTGCTGGGCCTGCAGGGCGGCCATCAGCGGCGGGATCAGCTGCTTTTTGCGGCTGACCACCCCGGGCAGCACCGCCTTGCCGTCCTTGGGTTCCACCCCGAAGGCGTCCCGGACGATGTTCTCCGCCCCGTGGCCGCAGAACATCAGGTCGGTGGCCTGGTTCTGCATGTCGGTGAACATATAGAAGATCATGGGCAGGCCTTCCCGGCCGATGGCCTCGGGCAGGAAGGGTCCCACCAGCTCCTCGGCGGCGGCGCGGGAGCGGGCGGTCATGTAGCTGGACTGGCCCACGCCGAACTTCACATCGCCACGGCTGAACACCTTGAAGTCGGAGAGGAAAACCTCCTCGGCGGTGCGGCCGGTGAGGTCGGCGCCGGCTTCAAACATCTGCTCGGCGTAGGTGGGGATGTCCACCTCCGCGATGGCGGCCAGGGCCTCGGCGGCGGATTTGTCCAGGGGGGTGGAGGTGGGAGAACGGAACATCAGGGTGTCGGACAAGATGGCCGACAGCAGCAATCCCGCGATCTGCTTAGGCGGGGTGATGCCGTGTTCCCCGTACATCCGCCATACGATGGTGGCGGTGCAGCCCACCGGCTCGTTGCGGAAATACACCGGGCTGCCGGTTTCCAGGCTGCCGATGCGGTGGTGGTCGATGATCTCCAGGATCTCGGCCTGTTCCAGACCGTCCACGGCCTGGGTGCGCTCGTTGTGGTCCACCAGAATGACCTGCTTGCGGTGCAGGTTCAACAGGTTCCGGCGGCTGACCACGCCGCAGTAGCAGCCCTTTTCATCCAGGATGGGGAAATAGCGGTGGCGGACGCTGGCCATGATCTTGCGGGCGTCCTCGATGGGGGTGTTGACGCTGAACTTGAGCAGGTCGTCCCGGCGCATGAAATGACGGACCGGGGCGGCGGTGGAGATGAGCCGGGCGGCAGCGTAGGAATCGTAGGGGGTGGTGATGACAAAACACCCCTTCTCCTTGGCCCGGGCCAGGATGGTGCGGGGCACGGCAGCGCCGCAGCAGACCACGATGCACCCGGCGCCGCAGTCGATGGCACACATCTGGGTCTCATACCGGTTGGTGACCAGCACCAGGTCGGCGGGCCCCACGTTGTCCTCCATGACTTCGGGGCTGGAACCGATGAAGATCCGCCCGGCGGTGATGCGGGCGTCCGGGTCGCCGGCCAGCATCTCCCCTTCCAGGGTTTCCAGCACGTTGCGGTAGCTGGTGTTGGCCGAAGCCAGCACCCCGGTATCAAACAGGTCCATGTTGGCGTTGGCGATATCCTTGACGGTGATGAGGCCCAGCAGCTCCTTGGCGTCGTCCACGATGCACAGGGTATCGATCTCGGTATCACGCATCATGTTCCAGGCGGCACGCACGCTCATCTCTTCCCCGATGCCGGGCTGACGACGGATGTCGATATCCTTGATCTGGGGGCTGATATCGGTGCACAGGCGGGGCGGGTCCACCCCGAAATACTTGAGCGCAAAAGCGGTTTCCCGGTTGGGCACCCCGGCACGGCGGGCTTCATAAGTAGCCCCGCCCAGCTTGTTCTTCAGCCAGGCGTAGGAGATGGCCGAACAGATGGAGTCGGTGTCCGGGTTCTGGTGCCCGATGATATTGACCTTACGGCGGGTGTTTGACATAGTACAACCCCTTTCCCTTTCCCATCGGGGGCATGGTGGCCCCCGGATTTGTTATGATTATAACATGCTAAAATCTTTTTTGCGATTCTTGACAACAAACGCGTTCTGACGTACAATTAAAATGTGTGTGCATGGGGTGGGCTTTTGCCGCCCCTTGCTGGATTTGTGAAAGACGAAAAAGAGGGATAACAAGTATATGATTCGGGAAAATCTTCGCAACATTGCTATTATCGCCCATGTTGACCACGGCAAGACCACCCTGGTCGACCAGATGCTGAAGCAGTCGGGCGCTTTCCGCGCCAACCAGCAGGTGGCGGAGCGCGTCATGGACTCCGGCGATATCGAGCGTGAGCGCGGCATCACCATCCTGGCCAAGAACTGCTCCTGCGAATATGAAGGCGTCAAGATCAACATCGTGGACACCCCGGGCCACGCCGACTTCGGCGGCGAGGTGGAACGTGTTCTGAAGATGGTCAACGGCGTTCTGCTGCTGGTGGATGCGGCGGAAGGCTGCATGCCCCAGACCCGCTTTGTTCTGCAGAAGGCCCTGCAGCAGAACCTGTCCCTGGTCATCGCCGTCAACAAGATCGACCGTCCCGACGCCCGCATTGCGGAAGTCATCGACGAGATCCTGGAACTGCTGATGGACCTGGGCGCCACCGACGAGCAGCTGGACAGCCCCATGGTGTTCTGCTCCGGCCGCAACGGCACCGCCAGCTACGACTGGACCAAGCCGGAAGAGGGCAAGGACCTGAAGCCCCTGTTCGACACCATCCTGAAGTACGTTACCCCGCCGGAAGGCGACCCCGATTCTCCCATGCAGATGCTGGTTTCCAGCGTGGACTACAACGAGTTTGTGGGCCGTATGGGCGTGGGCCGTGTGCAGAACGGCGTCATCAAGGTGGGCCAGAGCGTGCAGGTGTGCGACTGGCACAACCCCGACGTGCATATGACCGGCCGCATCACCAAGCTGTTCGACTTCAAGGCCAACGGCCGCGAGCCCATCGAGCAGGCGTCCGCGGGCGACATCGTGGCCTTTGCGGGCCTGCCGGATATCTCCATCGGCAACACCCTGTGCGATCCCAGCAAGGTGCAGCCCCTGCCCTTTGTGAAGATCAACGATCCCACCGTGGAGATGACCTTCAGCGTCAACGACTCTCCCTTTGCGGGCAAGGAAGGCAAGTACGTCACCTCCCGCCAGATCCGCGACCGTCTGAACCGCGAACTGCTGAAGGACGTGGCTCTGCGGGTGGAGGACTCCGCCACCACCGACTCCTTCCGGGTCATGGGCCGCGGCGAGATGCACCTGTCCATCCTCATTGAGACCATGCGCCGGGAAGGCTACGAACTGCAGGTTTCTCCCCCGCACGTTCTGACCCATGAGGAGGACGGCAAGACCATGGAACCCATGGAGCGGGTCGTCATCGACGTGCCCGAGACCTACCAGGGTGCCGTTATGACCGCTCTGGGCGCCCGCAAGGCCATCCTGATGAACATGCAGATGATGAACAGCCGTTCCCGTCTGGAGTTCCGCATGCCCAGCCGCGGCCTGTTCGGCTACCGCAGCCAGTTCCTCACCGACACCCACGGTGAAGGCATCATGAACACCATCTTCGACGGCTACGAAGAATGGTGCGGCGACATCGCCACCCGGTCCTCCGGCTCCCTCATCAGCTTTGAGACCGGCGACGCCGTGACCTACGGGCTGTTCAACGCCCAGCAGCGCGGCACCCTGCTGGTCACCCCCGGCGAGAAGGTCTATGCCGGCGAGGTCGTGGGCTACACCCCCACCGGCGAGGACATCACCGTCAACGTCTGCAAGACCAAGCACCTGACCAACACCCGCGCCTCCGGCAGCGACGACGCCCTGCGTCTGGTG
>CAUEKL010000102.1 GCA_959018215.1 uncultured Gemmiger sp. | reverse complement strand
AAACAATTCGTAAACCATCGAACGGAAAAGTCTACCTTTAGCGCCTGCCAAGGCAGACATACCTGCGTCCAAAGGAATTACGTGAAAAGCGAGGCCCCAGGGCATCGTTTGCGGCAGAACAGAGGAGTGTACGTGTCGGCGCAGTTGCAGGAGAAACAAGGTAAACCGTCTGAGAAAATACGGACTGTTTTGGTGGTCTCTTACTAATGGAGCAGAAACGCTGCCTAAAGCATTTGAATTCTGCCTGGTGAGGAATGAGGAACGACTGGCTGTCATTGTGGTAGATAACGGGGCCACCGATCATATGGCCCTGGTGGCCGGGAAGTATGCCGGGAAGTGGTATGGCAGTGTTCTGATGACGGAACTGTCAAATGCCTGGGGCAAGTATTTCCGCATCCTGAACTGTGATGACCGGCTTGATACCGCCGCGCTGGAAGAAATGCCGTAATACCTGGAAAACTGCATTGCCAATGTCATTTTATCCCAATTATTGCATGGTCCATGAAGAGTGGCTACAGAAAGCATCTGAGCTTTGCAAAGGGAACGACACCCGGTGCATCGATACCTACGACATGCTGGATCTGGAAATCCATGGCAGAACCTGCCGTGCTTGCATGCTCCGAGCGCCGGTATACGGCTACTGTCCCTTGAAGACGTCTTTATGGCGGTGAGCGATGCCCAGACTATGGCTTTCTGTTCAGTGCCTCTGTACCATTACCCGTCTCGGTCGGGACGGCCGGAGCATGAGTATAGAAAGCTACCAAAAACATATGCAAAGGCGACGGAGCAAACCCTGGACCTGGCCGATATCCTGCCGGACGGGAACAAGGGAAATCTGCTGCGGAGCCGAGCCGGGAATATTGCCCAGCACGTCATTGAACTGTTGCCACAGTTCGCGCTGGAAGCCTGTGAACGGATCCTGCGCAAGAACCACCTGAACATTGCCAGACGGGTGCACAACAACAAAACCCGTCTGCTGCGCACGATCCGGCATTGTTTGTACGGTGCCCTGAATCGGTAAACCAGAAAGAAAACGAGGAATCTGAAATGAACCTGACTTTGCAGAAGCTGCTTTGGCCGACTATTGGGGTCTGCACGCAGCAAAAACTTTATTTCCATCTGGACAAAGCTTTCCAGAACGGTGACAAAATCGAGTTTCACCACGGCGGCATTGCCTGGTTCACCACCTATTTCAACTGCTTCAGCATAGATAAATGGCGGGAATATACGGTGGTCGAAAACGTTACCTTACGCCTAACATTGAAGGGGCATTTCCGGGTACGGCTTCTTTCGGAAAATCTGATCAACGACGAAATCACTGAGAACGTCCTGCTTGATCAGGAGCTTCGTATACCTGAACAGAATACAGTGGAGCTCCCCTTTCCCGCTGGTGCCACTGGTCTGCTTTCTTTTTCCTTGCTGGCCCTGGAGCCGGGCATCTGCTATGGCGGTGCCTATGTGACCGATGTGCCGGATGACCAGTTCCGCAACACCAAGATCGGGATTGATATCTGCACCTTCCGCCGAGAATCCTTTGTACTGGGCAACCTGGACCGTATCCACCGGGAGGTAGAACTGGCGGAGAATTCTCCTCTGCAGGGACATCTGGAAGTGTTTATCTCAGACAACGGACAGACTCTGGATGTGGAAAAGCTGAACAGCGATACCGTGCACATTGTTCCCAACCGCAATGTGGGCGGCGCGGGCGGCTTTACCCGCGGCATGATCGAGATCATGAAGGCCAACGAGAAAGGTGCCGGTATCACCCATGCCCTGATCATGGATGATGACATTGTGTTCAGCCTGGATGTGCTGTACCGTACCTATCTGCTCCTGTGCCTGCGCAAGGACAAGTACGAAAGTGCTTTTGTGGGCGGTGCCATGCTGCGCCTGGACAAACCCTGGCATCAGGTGGAGAGCGGTGCCTGCTGGAATGAGGGAAAGTTGATTTCACACAAAGCCAACTTTGATCTGCAGACCCTGCGAGCCTGTGCCGCCAATGAACTTCTGGAATACCATGAGTACAATGCCTGGTGGTACTGCTGCATTCCGGTAGAGGTTATCCGTCCGGACAATCTGCCCTTGCCCCTATTCATCCGCGGGGACGACGTGGAGTACGGCCTGCGCAACTGCCGTCAGCTGATGACTCTCAACGGCATCTGTGTGTGGCATGAACCCTTTGAGAGTAAGTATTCTTCCAGTACCTACTACTATATTCTGCGCAACCAGTGTATTGACAACTCTGTGCACTGCCCTGAATACGGTAAGGAAGCACTCAAGGCAGACCTTCGCGCCCAGGTTCTGGGGGAGATCAACCGCTATCGTTACAAGAATGCCGATCTGCTCATCCGCGGCGTGAGGGATTTCCTGAAGGGAATCGACTGGCTTGAAACAACCGACGCCGAAGCCCTGCACAAGGAAATCATGGCCGCCGGATACAAATCCTTGCCCATTGAGCAGACAAATGCCGAGGTGCCGTTTGACCTGTCCCGGTATCTGTATGCTACTCGGGAAGAGCATCCCAGCACGAAGAAACAAATTCTGATGCACCTGACACATAACGGGCATGGATTGTCTCCTACCCGCAAGGCAACAGTTGTCTCGGCTATGTATATGACGGCCTATAATGCCTACCGTGTGAAGAAGGTGCTGAACTACAATCCCAACAACCAGACCGCTTTTATAACAACGCGGGATCCGGTGGAATACCGCCGCTGTGTGCGGGAGATGAAAGCCTGCATGCATGAGATCGACACCAAGTTTGATGCGGCCCGGGAAAGCTATCGTCAGCGTCACGGTGAGCTGCAGAGCCTGGATTTCTGGAAGAAATATCTGGGATTTGAAAATTAATAAGGACGGAGATTCTTTTCCGATGGAAAAAACACGCATGAACAGGTCAAAAGCTTTTGAAAAACCACTGCTGTTTGCGGTCATCATTCTGCACATTTTGGTCAGTGCGGTGATTGGATTCAACAAGCAATATCTGTTTACTGATGAGGTCTACACATACGGACTGGCTAATTCTGAAGAGTATTCTTTCATTGACCCAGGTAAAAACCCCACCCTTTTGAATTGGACGGACGGTGAGTTTTTTAAAACCTACCTTCAGTATGATGAGTCAACCCCCTTTTCATTTCATGCGGCATTTGTGAATCAGGCTAACGATGTGCATCCCCCGCTTTACTATTGCCTGATACATATTGTTTCTTTCTTTTTAAGGAATATGGGATACAGCCCGATCCCCGGTATTGTCCTTAATCTTTTGTGTATCCCCTTTATCGATTTGTTGCTGTATTATATTGCAAAGTATTTCCTTGGCGGAAACCAGGGCGGCGCGTTGGCAGTTGTTGTCCTTTGGGCGTTTTCTGCCTCCGGCCTGAGCAATGTGATCTTTATCCGTATGTACTGGCTTATGACTCTGGAAATTCTGGCGGTAGTTGCCTTCCATATATGGACCATTCAAAACAAGTGGGTCGAGCTGGTCCCCGTTACCGAAAAAATTACCCCCACAAGAAGGCTGCGCTGTGTAACATTGTACGTCATGCTGGTGCTGCTTGTTGCTTGCGGAGGACTGACTCATTATTATTTTTACTTCTTTACTGCTATATTGGGGCTTTGCGTTTGCATTTATCTGCTGTCTTGTGAAAAAATCAGACTCTTGTTGGCTTACGGTAGTGCACTGTGGTTGGGGGTATTTCTCGCACTGGCCATTTTCCCGGCAACCTACCAACATATTTTTGGGTACCGCGGTGATTATACCACCAAACACATAGGCGGATTTTCAGCAGAAAAGTTCCGTTCGTATTGGGGCTTTATTGATCAGTCTTTGCTGGGCGGATGCTTCTGGATTTTGCTGGTGATATGCGTGATAGCTATACTATGGCATATCGTCAAACCGGCGGTTCACTCATGTTCTTTTGAAAAGGGAAGCTTCTGCGTAAAATTTTGCTTCCGCCACACGATGTGGGACAAGTCGTTTTCCCTGTATGTGACACCTCAAAAGTGGCTGCTGGCTTTCGTTGTCATTGCCGTTGCCGGATTCTGCTATGTGGCTATTCAGGGGTCCGATATTACCAGCTCACGCTACATTTATCCCATATTTCCTCTTTTGGCACTTTTCCTTGTTGTACTGCTGCAAAAGGCGCTTTTCAATATCCGCGGAAAATCCGCAATCCTCTGTGTTGCTGCCCTGGCGCTGCCTATTCTGAGTATCAAGGCCTATGGTATAGATTGGTTGTATGCAGATTTTGATCGCAAGAATCCCAACGTGGAAAAGTTGACTGGTATGGATTGTGTGATTATCTGCAAGGATGACGCTTGGGTCAATGTACTGCAGGCCATCAACGTATACGTCAATATGGATGAAGTGCGCTGTGTTTATGCAAGTGACATCGGAAATATCGGAGACGTTGTAGCCGAGCGGAACACGGATGACCCGCTGTGCATTGCATTCTACTCGAATGCAATGTATAGCGAGGATGAACGCCTGGCTTATCTTGATGAAATCCTTGAGAAAACACCATACGAACAATATATTAAAGTCTACGATTACAATACCGTCATATATCAGCTTTCCTGAAAGAAAGCTGTGCAATATCTAGTTGTGTTTGAAAATTACTAAATCAAGCGGAGTTGAAATAAATGGTAGAATTGCTGGCCTCTCAGGGTAAATACTGTACGGGCTGTGGCGCGTGCTACAATGTGTGTCCCAAGGACGCCATCTGGATGGAAAAAAATCCCCAGGGATTTTTATACCCGGTGATCGACCAAAGCTTGTGCATTCACTGCAAGAAATGTGAGCAGGTATGCCCCAAGCTGGGTACAGATGTTTCTAATGCACCGGAACCTGCGTGTTATGCGGCCCGTGCCCAGGATGATGTGCGTGCTATAAGTTCGTCGGGCGGTATTTTTACTCTGTTGGCCCGTTGGGTGCTGGCACAGGGGGGAATTGTGTGCGGAGCCGCCATGGAGGCTGATTATCACGTCCATCATATTTGCGTAAGTGATGAAGCCGGCCTGGAACGGCTCCGTAAATCCAAATATGTACAGAGTGATACGGAACATGTGTACCGGGAGATTGCGCAGTATTTGAAACAGGGCCGCACCGTCCTGTTTACTGGTTGTCCCTGCCAGGTTGCTGCAGCTCGGAAGTATTTTGCCAAGGCGCAAAACATCTATTATGTGGATATTCTGTGTCATGGTACGCCTTCGCAGCAGATGTGGCAGGACTATATCCATGAAAACTTCGACCTGAACAAGGTGAAAAGCATCGACTTCCGCAACAAGAAAAACGGCTGGCGTTCTGACCAGCTATATGTACGTTGGAACGATGGCTCTTCCAGCACCATTCCATGGCCGGAAAGCGCTTATGAAGAAGGATTTCAGCGTAACATTTCTCTTCGGGACGGTTGCGAAGATTGTGAGTTTGGTGGTCATCAACGGCAAGGTGATTTGACAATTGGCGATTTCTGGCGTGTGGAGCAGTATGATCCCCAGCTGAATGACAGAAAAGGCACCAGCGTGATTCTGGTCAACAATGGAACCGGCCAAAAAATGCTGGAAGCCATCACCCCCGAGTTGCTGGATCTGACCCCCACTCCCATCCAAGCCGCACGCTTTAATCGCCTTAACACAAAAGTTTCTGCGCATCCGCAGAAAGAACGGTTCAAGACCCTGTACCCGGGACACAGCTTCAGCACTGCCGTTTTCCAATGTCGGCACGCACTGTATGATATCGGCTTGATCAGCAACTATACCATCGGAAACTATGGTGGTGGCCTGACCCAGTATGCCTTATACTGTACTCTGACGCAGATGGGCTATTCTGTATTGATGATTGAACGTGCTTTGGATGCTCCTGAAAAACCACATACCCGTCTTTGGATTTTTGCTCAGATGCCGTATCCTTCCTATGCGATTGCCCCGCGGTTCAACACTATTGCAGAGATGAAGTTTCTGAATCTTCAGTGCAAGACCTTTGTAACCGGTTCTGACCAGATGTTCAACAACAATTTATATAATGCTTACGGCAAAATCATGGCTCAAAATTTTGTCCAGAACGATCATTGGAAAGTTGCCTATGCGGCTTCTTTTGGCCACGATCACATCTGGGGCCAAGAATCCGACCGTGCGGAAGAATCTTACTTCATGCAAAAATTTGACCGTTTCTCCGTGCGGGAAGATACGGCGGTTGACCTGTGCCGAAAAGAGTTCGGCGTTCAGGCCACCTGGGTTTTGGACCCGGTTTTCCTGTGCCCGAAGCAGAAATATCTGGAACTGATTTCCAGATGCACCCAAGATCCACCAACGGAGCCGTATCTGTTTTCGTATATGCTGGATGCCAACGCAGAGAAGGAATCCATTTTACGATCAATTGCCAAAAAAGAAAATCTCCAAATTCGGGCCGTTTCGGATCTTTTTCATGACAAGGAATTCGTCCTGAGCCAGTGGAATATAGAAACTCTCTTTGATATGAAGGTAGAGTCTTGGCTATCTCATATTTATCATTGTGATTATTTCGTCACCGATTCTTTCCACGGTATGTGCTTTGCGATTATTTTCCACAAACAATTCTTTGTGCTGGTAAATAAACTGCGCGGAGAAACACGTTTTACATCCCTGCTTGGATTGCTTGGATTGAAAGACCGGCTATGCTATTGTGAGGCAGAATTGCGTGAGAAAGCAGAGACGTTGTCGCCCATTGATTATGATATGGTTGAGGCCAAGCTGAAGCAGGAACGCCACCGGAGCCTTGCATGGCTTCGTGATGCCATTGAAGATGGAAACGGCGTCAAGAAGCCTTTTACAACGTTTGACATTCTGGATACACGGTGTGATGATCTGTGCCGGAGATTTGACCAACGCTGTGATAGCCTATCTAATCAGTATCATGTATTGGAAAACCAGCTGAATGATCTTCGCCGCTCCCCCAGTTGGCGCATTGGTCGGACCATCACCTGGATCCCCCGCAAGATTCGCGGCGGATATAGATGTGTGAAGGAAAATGGCTGGAAATATACCATCCGTCATTTTGGTGAGAAGGTCAAGGGAAAAATTCATCACTGAAAGGCAGGAATTATGCTGACTCTGATCAAAAAGTATCAATTTTTGTTTGAAGAACTGGTTTCCCGGGACTTTAAAATCAAATACAAGCGCACCGTATTGGGCATGGGATGGAGCGTTCTTTCACCTCTGCTGCAGCTTCTTGTCATGTCTTTGATTTTCAGTCAGTTCTTCGCCCACGACCAGCCCCATTACACCATCTACCTGTTCTGCGGCAACCTGGTTTTCAGCTATTATAAGGACTCCACTTCCACCGGTATGCGCTCCCTGATGGACAACCGGGGCATTATTTCCAAGGTCAATGTACCCAAATACATGTTTCTGCTGTCCAAAAATGTCTCCGCCCTGATCAACTTCGGGTTGACGTTGTGTGTCTTTTTCCTTTTTGTCGCCGTTGACGGGCTGCCCTTTTCTCCACGATTCCTGCTCCTTGTGTACCCCGTTGCCTGTCTCATTGTTTTCAATATCGGCGTGGGGCTGGTGCTCTCGGCCCTGTTTGTCTTTTTCCGAGACATCAACTATCTGTATGACGTTTTTACCTTGCTGCTGAACTACTGCTCCGCCATCTTCTACACGGTGGACCGCTTCCCGGACTGGGTGCAGACCCTTCTATTGTGCAATCCGGTCTACTGCTATATCAAATATTTCCGCATCATTGTCATTGACGGCGACATTC
>CAUEKL010000101.1 GCA_959018215.1 uncultured Gemmiger sp. | reverse complement strand
CTGGCCGGGGAAATTTTATTTTTTCTCTGTCCTCTTGACGGGGAGCAGTTCACTTGGCGGGGAACGCTGCTTTTGTTTTTCATAAAACAGGAATCACTGGGGCACGAACTCAAAGTCAATGCGGCCCAGGGGCACATCGGCCCCGGCGACCTTGACCTTGATGGGGCTGCCCAGCATCCAGGTGCGGCCGGTGAGCGGGTCGGTCAGGGACACGCCCTCGGTGACGGCGGCTTCGCCCTTGCACAGCTGGGCCGCAGGCACAAAGCCTTCCACCGTGTTCTCCAGGGCCACAAAGACGCCCCGGGCGGTGATGCCGGAGATGGTGCCGTCGCAAACCTCTCCCAGATGGCCGTGCATATACTCGGCCTTGTACAGGTCTTCCACGTCACGCTCGATGCGCACGGCGTCCACTTCCTTGCGGCTGGACTGCTCACTGGCATGGGTGGCGAACTCGGTGTAGCTCTTGACCAGACGCTCATGGGGCGCGCCCACCAGCATGTCGGTCAGAATGCGATGGATGGCCAGGTCAGGATACCGGCGGATGGGGCTGGTGAAGTGGGCGTAGTCCTTGAGAACCAGGCCGAAATGGCCCAGGGGTTCCGGGCTGTACCGGGCTTTCTGCATGCTGCGCAGGATGCCGGTATGCACCGGAATCCGGATGGGCGTATCCCGGGTCTCGTCTAGCAGGGCGGACAGCTCCAGCTGGGTGGGGATCTCCCCCTTGAACACCGGGTTCAGGCCGCAGGCCTTGAGGGTGGCCCGGAGCTTTTCCATCTTTTCGGCGTCGGGTGCCTCGTGGACACGGTAGACAAAGGGCACCCGGTGGGTGCGGCCGGCGTTGGCGGCGCACTGGTTGGCCAGCAGCATGAATTCTTCGATCATGCACTCGGATACACCGCGGCCCCGCTTGACGATATCCACGCAGCGGCCGGTCTCTGGGTCGATGACGAGCTTGGCTTCATCCGACTCGATCTCCATGCTGCCCCGTTCCCGGCGCAGAGCCAGGCGCTTTTCATACAGTTCATTCATCACCGGCAGCTGAGCCAGGACTTCGCTGTATTTATTCTGCAGGTCCTCCCCTGCCGTACCGTCCAGCAGGGCGTTGATTTCCTTGTACACACCCTTGACCCGACTGCGGATGACCGTCTTGACGAACTGATACCCGTGGATGTTGCCCTTCTCGTCCAGGCGCATCAGACAGGAGAAGGCCAGGCGGTCCTCATTCTCATTCAGGCTGCAGATGCCGTTGGACAGCTGCTGGGGCAGCATGGGGATGACCTTGTCCGCATAGTAGATGCTGGTAGCCCGCTCGTAGGCTTCCTTGTCCAGGGCGGTGTCCGGGCGGACATAGTGGCTCACATCGGCGATGTGGACGCCCAGCTCATAGCCGCCGTCCTGCAGACGCATCAGGCTGATGGCGTCGTCGATGTCCTTGGTCTCGGCGCTGTCGATGGTGAAGATGGGCAGGCCCCGCAGATCCATGCGGTGGGCTGCCTCGGCAGGGTCGATCTGGGCATTGTCGTAGGCGGAGGCTTCCTGCAGGACTTCCTCCGGGAATTCCTGGCGCACATCACGGCCGTACAGGATGGCCTTGGCACACTCGCAGGCATAGTCGGAAGAACCGAAGCGCTCGGTGACGGCAGCGCGGTGGTCCATATGGCGGCCGCCGCGGCCGGTGAGCACAGCGCCCACCTTGTCCCCCAGCTGGGCACCGTTGACGGCCTTTTTATCCAGAATGATGCGCACGTCCCGGCAGCCGTCCGGCTCCACCGCCAAACGGCCGTCATCGGTCATGGTGATGGTACCGGCAAAGCTGTTGTGGGGCTCGGTGACCTCGACCACTTCGCCCTCGGCGCTGCCCTCCACCCGGGGATGGGCAAACAGCTTGACCAGGATCTTGTCATGGGGCATGGCGCCGTGCAGGGCGCGGCCGGGGATGAAGATATCGCCGGTGCCGTCGTCCCGGGAGGCAAAGCCGAAGCGCGCCGCCAGCTTGACCAGGGTGCAGGGAATGCCGGTGGGAACGGATTCGTTTTCCATGGTGGCCAGACCCGGGGCATACTGGCCGTTGCGCACGGTCAACAGACCGGTGGCCACCATGCCGGACACGGTGCTGCGCAGGCGGGTGTTGTCCACCTGCAGGTTGTTCTGCAGTTCCCGCAGGGTGTGGGGACGCCGCTTGACGGCGTTCAGGATGTTCTTTTGCAGTGGTGTCATGTGGTAGTTACTCCTCCCTGACGTCGCCCCGCCGACCGGCAGGGCCCTTCCGTGCGGGCCGTGCCCGCAAATTCTTCATACTAAACTTTCCCATAAAAAACGGCCCGCGGGTTCCGGCGGGCCGTTTTCTGTCAAATGATTACAGGCGGGCGTTGACAACGCTGACGACCAGCGCGGCAATCAGGAACACAGCGCCCAGGATCTTGGTGAACTTGGCCAGCTTGGCGTCCAGGCCACGCTCACGGCCGGCAGCCATGAAGCTGTTATCGCCCATGATGGCGCTGGAAAGGCCGCGGCCCTTCTGCTCCTGAGCGAGGGTAAACACAACGATCAGCAGGCAGGCGATGATGAGGATCACGCCGAGCACGATTTCATAGATTCCCATTTATAGCACTCCTTCAAAGTCTCATGCAGGATATACTATACCACACCCCACCTGGAATTGCAAGCAAATTTTGGCGTGGTTTCTGCAAAAATACGCTCCGCTCTTTTACAGGGTCATCTGCTCCATGCTGTCGGCTTCCTTGAGCAGGGCGCCGGCGGCAGGCAGGGTCCGCACGCGGTAGCGATGGGGGTCGGCCAGTTCCAGGCCCGCCGCCGGGCGTACCCGGGTGATGCGGGCGTTCTTTTTCAGATTGACCACGTTGACGCCGGCGGTATCCCGGGTGGTCTTTTCGGGGATGAGGGCACTTCCGGCCAGCAGCAGACGGGTGGTGGCCGGACCGGCGTTGACGAAGATGGCCAGCTCCTGTTCCTCGGTCAGATGGAGGATAGCCGCCAGCTCCGCCTTGTCGCTGTAGGCTTTGAGCAGCTTGCGGCGGTTCTGCTTGGTCTGGTAGCTGGTCAGAGGCACCTTGGCGCACTTGCCGTTCTGGAAGAAGAAGAACATGTGGCCGCTGTAATCGGCGGTCACCGCCATGAAGATGGGCACTTCCCCATCGTCCATGCCCAGGGTGGAGGCGACGTAATCCCCCAGCACGCTGGCTTTGGAGTCGGAGAAATCCGCCGCGCGGGTCTTGTAGACCTGGGCGTGGTTGGTGAAGAAGAGCAACTCCACGCTGTTGGTGGATTCACAGGTGAAGGCCACCTCGTCCCCGTCCTTGAGCTTCTGTTCCCCGGACATGCGCAGGCTCTGGGGAGTGATCTTCTTGAAGTAGCCTTCCCGGGTGAAGAAGAGATGCACGGGATAGTCCGGAATCTCCTCCTGCACTTCCTCGGCGGATTCTTCGGGCAGGTCGTACAGAATCTCACACCGGCGGGGTTTGCCGTACTTCTGGGCCACCTCGGTGAGTTCCTTCATGATGATTTTGTTGATGCGGGCGGGACGCTTGAGGATATCTTCCAGATCAGCGATCTCCTTCTCCAACTCCTCAATTTCCTGGGTGCGCTTGAGGATGTACTCCCGGTTGAGGTGGCGCAGCTTGATTTCGGCCACATACTCGGCCTGGACTTCGTCGATGCCGAAGCCGATCATCAGGTTGGGGACGACCTCGCTCTCCTCGGCGGTCTCCCGCACGATGCGGATGGCTTTGTCGATATCCAGCAGGATGGCTTCCAGGCCGCGCAGCAGGTGCAGCCGCTTCTGTTTGCCCTGCAGGTCGTGGTAGGTGCGGCGGCGGACACACTCGGCCCGGAAAGCCGCCCACTCCAGCAGGATGCCCCGCACGCCCAGCACCCGGGGCTGGCCGCCGATAAGCAGGTTGAAGTTGCAGGCGAAGGAATCCTCCAGTGGGGTGGCCTTGAACAGCCGGGTCATGAGTTTGTCCGGGTCCTGACCGCGCTTGAGGTCGATGGTCAGTTTGAGACCGTTCAGGTCGGTCTCGTCCCGCATATCACTGATTTCCCGGATCTTGCCCGCCTTGACCAGCTCGGTGATCTTGTCCATGATGGCTTCCACCGTGGTGGTGGGTGGGATACGAGTGATATCGATGCAGTTGTTTTCCTTATCGTAGGACCAGACCGCCCGCACCCGGATGCTGCCCCGGCCGTTTTCCAGCACGTTTTTCATCTCGGCGGCGTCATACAGGATGTTGCCGCCGCCCACGAAATCCGGGGCCGGCAGCAGCTGCATGAGGTCGGCATTTTCGTCCTTCATCAGGGCGATGGTGGCGTTGCACAGCTCGGTCAGGTTGAAGGAGCAGATGTTGGAGGCCATGCCGACCGCGATGCCCAGGGTGTTGTTGGCCAAAATGGTGGGAAAGGTCACCGGCAGCAGGGTGGGCTCGGTGGTGGTGCCGTCGTAGTTGGGCACAAAATCCACCGTATCCTTGTCGATGTCCCGGAAGAGCTCCTCACACACCGGTTCCAGCTTGGCTTCGGTGTAACGGGCGGCGGCGTAGGCCATATCCCGGCTGTACGCCTTGCCGAAGTTTCCCTTGGAATCCACGAAGGGCACCAGCAGGCTTTCATTCGAACGGCCCATACGCACCATGGTATCATAGATGGCGGCGTCGCCGTGGGGGTTCAGGTGCATGGTGCTGCCCACGATGTTGGCACTCTTGGTGCGGGCCCCCTTGAGCAGGCCCATGCCGTACATGGTGTACAGCAGCTTGCGGTGAGCGGGCTTGAAGCCGTCGATCTCCGGCAGGGCGCGGGAGACGATGACGCTCATGGCGTAGGGCATATAGTTGGTTTCCAGCGTCTGGGTGATGGGACTTTCAATCACCTCGCCCGCCGAGAGGATCTCGACGTTATCCCCCAGCTGCGGGCGGGCAGGCGCCTGTTTCTTTTCACGTTTTTTTGCCATGGTTCCTCCCCTTGTCAGGACACATCCAGATCATCCAGATACTCGGCGCCGTGTTCCGCAATATGCTCTTTACGGCCCGCCAGGTTATCCCCCAGCAGCAGGTCGAACACCTCGGAGGTCTGTTTGGCGTCGGTGGGCAGCACCTTGATCAGGCGACGGCTCTCCGGGCTCATGGTGGTCAGCCACATCATCTCGGGGTCGTTTTCGCCCAGACCTTTGGAGCGCTGGATGGTGTATTTCTGGCCGTCGATGCGGCGCAGGATATCCGCCTTTTCCGGTTCGGTATAGGCGAAGTAGGTCTTGGTTTTGGTGTTGATCTCATACAGCGGGCTTTCGGCAATATAGACGTAGCCCTGGTTGATGAGGGTGGGCGTGAGGCGGTAGAGCATGGTCAGCACCAGGGTGCGGATCTGGTAGCCGTCCACGTCGGCGTCGGTACAGATGACGATTTTATTGAACCGCAGATTGTCCAGGTTAAAGGTGGCCAGGTCCTTGTTGTGGGACCCGCCCAGCTCCACGCCGCAGCCCATGACCCGGATCAGGTCGGTGATGACCTCCGACTTGAAGATGCGGGCGTAGTCGGCTTTGAGGCAGTTCAGGATCTTACCGCGGATGGGCATGATGGCCTGGAATTCGGAGTCGCGGCTCTGCTTGACCGCGCCCATGGCGGAATCGCCCTCCACGATATACAGTTCCCGGCGGGAGGCATCCTTGGTGCGGCAGTCCACGAACTTCTGCACCCGGTTGGCAATGTCCATCTGCTGGGTGATGTTCTTCTTGATGGAGATGCGGGCCTTTTCGGCGTGTTCCCGGCTCTGCTTGTTGATGAGCACCTGCTTGCAGGCTTTTTCCGCTTCGTCGGGGTTTTCGATGAAATAGACTTCCAGCTGATGTTTGAGGAAGTCGGTCATGGCCTGGGCCACAAACTTGTTGGTGATGGCCTTCTTGGTCTGGTTTTCGTAGCTGGTACGGGTGGAGAAGCTGGAAGAAACCAGGATCAGGCAGTCCTGCACGTCGGCAAAGGTGATGGCGCTCTCGTTCTTTTTGTACAGGCCCTTGTTCTTCAGCCAGGCATTAATCTGGTTGACAAAGGCCAGGCGCACCGCACGGTCGGGGCTGCCGCCGTGTTCCAGCCAGCTGGAGTTGTGATAGTATTCCAGCGCCTGGGTCTGGTTGGAGAAGCAGAAGGCCACATTCATCTTGACCTGGTATTCGGGCTGGTCTTCCCGGTCGCGGCCCACCGCAGAACCGGCGCAGGCATGCACCGGGGTCAGGGCATTGTCCCCTGCCAGTTCGGCGGCGTGGTCCACAATGCCGTTCTCATAGTAGTAGGAGATCTTTTCCGGGCGTTCACCGGAACGGTCGTTGAAGACCAGGGTCACCCCGGCGTTGACCACCGCCTGGCGCTTGAGCATATCCCGGAAGGTTTCGGGAGCCACGGCGATATCGGTGAAAACATCGGTATCCGGCATCCAGCGGATGATGGAGCCGGTGCGGCGGCCGCTGAAGGGTTCCTTTTTCAGGCCGCCCACGTTCTCGCCTTTTTTGAAGTCCAGGTGATAGTGGAAGCCGTCGCGGTAGATATCGGCGGTCATCCAGGCACTGGCGTACTGGGTGGCACACAGGCCCAGGCCATTCAGACCCAGGGAGAAATCATAGGTGCCGCCGCCTTCCCCGTATTTGCCGCCGGCGTACAGTTCGCAGAACACCAGGTCCCAGTTCCAGCGCTGTTCCGCCTTGTTGTAATCCACCGGAATACCGCGGCCGAAGTCCTCCACTTCCACGCTGTGGTCCGGGTAGAGGGTGACGTTGATCTTGTCGCCGTAGCCGTCCCGGGCTTCGTCGATGGAGTTGGAGACGATCTCAAAGATGGAATGGGCACAGCCTTCCACGCCGTCGGAACCGAAAATAACGGCAGGGCGTTTGCGGACACGGTCCGCGCCTTTCAGACTTTTGATGCTTTCGTTGCCGTAAACCTGTTTTTTTGCCATGCGGCTTCCCCCTGAAATTGCGTTGTAACGAGTTGGTGCGCATTTGGCGCGTATTTATTATTTAACCATGAAGTGGAAGGGTTTGTCAAATGACGGTTTCATTATATCACAACTCATGGTTGTATTGCAAGGCAAAAGAAACCGCCGGGGGGGTGTGTATCCCGGCGGTTTCTGTTCGGTTCTATGGCAATGGCACGGGTCAGTTACCGCTGCTTTCCGTCTGTTCCTGCAGGTAGGCCTCCAGCTCATCAACTGCTTTGTTCAGCGCCTCCTGAGCTTCGGCATTTTCTTCCACCGCGCTGTCCGCTTCCAGCTGTTCAGCCTGTTCCTGAATGACTGCGAGCTGTTCTTTCGCCTTTTCGGTCACGGCCTGCTTGTCCTCTTCGGTAAGTACAGCCTTATCCTCCTCGGCGGGCTCGGCCTTATCCGCCTCCGCCGCAGGCTGGGATTCAGACGATACCGCAGGTTCCTTGGCTGTATCGTCGCCGGAATCCTCCGGCGTCTGGGTGGTGGAAGCCGGTTCCGAAGCAGGCTGGGACTCGTCCGTCTTGGGGGCACAGCCGAACAGAGACAATGCCAGGCAGGCTGCAATCAAGAGTGTGAGCAAATGGGTGACGGCACAACGTTTCATATTGGTTCTCTCCTTTTTCGGCCCTGCTGCCAGGGGGTGTACTTCCCTTTTCCCCGGTGCATGCACGGGGCGAAAAGGGTTTCTGTTTTCAGGATATCATATCCCGGCTTGCCATGCAAGGCAATTTTCAACGATACATCTGTAAAAGTTCAGTTACATTCCTTTACAAAAAAAGTCCCCCTGCCGAAAAGACAGAAAGGCTTTTTG
>CAUEKL010000100.1 GCA_959018215.1 uncultured Gemmiger sp. | reverse complement strand
TGGACGGCCGGGACATCGGTACCGTGGTGCTGCCCAACGCCACCGTCAAAATTTACCTCACCGCCAGCGCCGACGCCCGTGCCCGCCGCCGTCTGGCCGAGCTGTTGGAAAAAGGCAAACAGACCGATTACGCCACCGTCCTGGCCGACATCGAGCAGCGGGATTACCAGGACACCCACCGCGCCGTGGCGCCCCTGCGCCAGGCGGAGGACGCCATCCTGGTGGACACCAGCGACATCGGCATCGAGGAGAGCTTTGCCCTGCTGAAAAAGACCATCCTCGAGCACATCTGAACCGCGGCTGTCTCATATGGATGTAAAAAATTAGGAAATGGTGAATTTATGCTTCTGTACTGGATCCTGCTGCCCCCGGCGTGGGTGCTGCTGCACATTCTTTATCGGGTAGAGGTCGTGGGCCGCAAACGGATTCCCCGCGGGCGTCCCATCGTCATTGCTCCCAATCACATTTCGGACCTGGACCCGGTGTTCATCCTGCTGGTGGTGTTCCGGTTCCGCCGCTTCCGCATCCTGGCCAAGCAGGAACTCTTCCGCAACCCGCTGGTGGGCTGGTTCCTGCGCTGCATGGGCGCCGTGCCCATCGACCGGGGCCGGGGCGACCTGGACACGGTGAACAAGGTCACTGAGGACTGCAAAAAGGGAACCGGCGTGCTCATCTTCCCCGAAGGCACCCGCAGCAAGGACGGCAAGCTGGGCAAGCTGAAGAGCGGCGCCTTTGTCATTGCGGGCCAGGCCGGGGCGGACCTGGTGCCCTGCCGCATCATCTACGATACCCCGGACCACCGCATGCGTCCCTTTTGCCGCATGCGCATCTGCTTCGGGGAGCCCATTCCCGCATCGGACCTGCGCATCACCGACCCGCGCCACCAGATCAAGGAACTGCGGGCCCTGCGTACCCGCCTGACCAATGATCTGGAGGAACTGTACCGCCAGAACAGCTTTGAGCCGGCACCTCTGCCGGCTCCCGAACCCAACCCGGGCACCGAGCCCGGCACCTGAATACAGGAGAATCTGCCATGGAGATCATTCTGGCCAAGACCGCCGGTTTCTGCTTCGGCGTGAACCGGGCGGTGAAACTGACCTATGAACTGCTGGACAAGGGCTGCAAGGTGGCCACCCTGGGCCCGCTGATCCACAACCCCCAGGTGGTGGCCGATCTGGAAGCCAAGGGCGCCCTGACCTGCCCGGATGTGGACGCCGTGCCCGACGGATATGAGGTGGTGATCCGCAGCCACGGGGTGCCCCGCAGCGTGTATGAAAAAATTGGCACACGCGGCCTGGCGTTTCATGACGCCACCTGCCCCTTTGTATCAAAAATCCATAAAATTGCCGAAGAAGCGGGCAAAAACGGTGCGCTTTTGCTGGTGGCGGGGGATGCCAGCCACCCGGAAGTGCAGGGAATTGTGGGCCATACAAGCGGGGAAATACGGGTTTTTGCGAATCCGGACGAACTGGAATCGATGCGCGATATTCTTGAGCAGCAAAAATCCATTTATGTGGTGGCGCAAACCACATTTCGGGTCCAAAGTTGGGAAAGTTGCAAGGCTTTTCTAAAAAAGTGGTGTACAAATGCCAAAATATTTGATACAATATGTAATGCAACGTGGGCGAGGCAACAGGAGGCGGAGGACCTCAGCCAAAAATGCGATCATATGATCGTCATTGGTGGTCATCATTCCTCCAACACCCAGAAACTGTTGCAAGTCGCCGCCCGGCATACCGACGCCGTTACCATTGAGACAGCTGATGAACTCGATGAACAATGGCTGCGGGGCGCCAGGGTGGTAGGCGTAACAGCAGGGGCTTCCACGCCTTCGTCTATAATTGAGGAGGTACTTAACTGTATGAGTGAAGAAATCCGTGACGACATGAGTTTTGCCGAGATGCTCGAGGCTTCTGAGGCAAAACCGCTGTTCGCAGGTAAGATCGTTAAAGCCAAGGTCATCAGCGTTAGCCCGACGGAGTGCGTTGTGGGCATCGACGGCTCCAAGCACACCGGCATCGTCAAGCTCAATGAGATGACGCATGACCCCAACGCCAAGATGGAAGACCTTGTTAAGGTGGACGACGAGCTGGATCTGGTGGTTGTCAAGACCAACGACCAGGAAGGTGTCGATACCCTTTCCCGTGTCCGCTTTGAAGCCCAGAAGGGCATGAAGGACGTTTCCGAAGCTGCCGAGAACGGCACCGTCATGGAAGGCGACGTCATGGAAGCCAACAAGGGCGGCGTTGTTGTCAACGTCAAGGGCGTGCGTGTCTTCGTGCCCCGTTCTCAGGCCACCATGCGCCGTGACGAGGACTACACCAAGCTGGTGGGTCAGCATGTGCGTCTGGTCATCACCGAGTGCGCCGGCCGCAAGATCGTCGGCAGCATCAACAAGGTGACCGCCGAGGAAAACAAGGCCAAGCGGGAAGAGTTCTGGCAGAACGTGGAAGTGGGCAAGCACTACACCGGCGTTGTCAAGAGCCTGACTTCCTACGGCGCCTTTGTGGACATTGGCGGCGTGGACGGCCTGTGCCACATCAGCGAGCTGAGCTGGTCCAACCTGAAGCATCCGTCTGAGGTCGTCAATGTGGGCGATACCATCGACGTGTATGTCAAGAGCTATGATCCCGAGAACCAGAAGGTTTCTCTGGGCTACAAGAAGGAAGAGGACAACCCCTGGGAGAAGCTGAAGAACGAGTATCCCATCGGCAGCGAGTTCACCGCTCCGGTTGTCTCCATCACCAAGTTCGGTGCCTTTGTGCGCATCCTGCCCGGTGTTGACGGCCTGGTCCACATCAGTGAGATCTCCAACGAGCGCGTCAACAAGGTCAGCGACGTGCTGAAGGTCGGCGATGAAGTGCGCGTCAAGCTCATCAACGTGGACTTCGACCGCAAGCGCATCAGCCTGTCCATGAAGGCCTGCGAGGGCGAAGTGGAAGGCTCCGACGCTGAATAATCTCTGAACGATCCCAATGGGAGGCCTGCCTGGTAACAGGCGGGCCTCTTTTTGGTTCACGGGTGCATCATGCAGAAAATTACAGACCTCATCAAGAAATACTATGAACAGCTGTCCTACCTGTTTTTCGGCGGGCTGGCCACGCTGCTCAACTTTGTCATCCTCAACATTTTCCAGGCGGCCTTCGGGCTGGATTTCGCTGCCGGTGTGGGCAATGTCCTCAACAATGCCATCTGCATTCTGTTTGCCTACTGGACCAACCGCACCTTTGTTTTCCGCAGCAAAAGCCGCGGTGCCGACGCCTGGCGGGAATTCACCAAGTTTGTGGGCTGCCGCATCTTCACCGCGGTGGTGGATCAGCTGATCATGTGGGGCGGTGTGAGCGTGCTGGGCCCCATGGTCACCTTTGTGTCTCCCCAGCTGTGGGCCAACATTGTCAAGCTGTTCTCCCAGGTTGTGGTGATCGTATCCAACTATGTGTTTTCCAAGATTCTGATCTTTACCAAAAAAGCGCCGTGACCCGTGCGCAATAAGGAGGCATTCTTATGAAAAACAACGTTCGCGGCGGAGGTTTCCGCCTCACCGGCCTGGTCCTGGGCATCATCGCCACCGTGTGCGGTGTTACCTCCATCATCTTTGCGGCCATCGGGCTGCACCAGGCACATCTGTGCAAACACTGCAAGAAGGGGGCGGAGTACCGGTGAGCCATTACACCAAGGAACAGCTGTTTTCGGTCGTTGACCACACCCTCCTCAAACCTGAAGCCACCTGGCCCCAGATTCAGAAACTCTGTGACGAGGCCATGGAACATCATACGGCTTCGGTGTGCATCAACACCTGCTATGTGAAGCAGGCCGCCGAGTATATGGCCGGCCGGGTGTCGGTGTGCTGCGTGGTGGGCTTCCCCCTGGGTGCCATGGACACCGCCAGCAAGTGCTTTGAAGCCCGCACCGCCATCGAAAACGGCGCTTCGGAAGTGGACATGGTCATCAACATCGGCCGGCTGAAAAACGGCGAGTACGATGCCGTGCGGGAGGATATCGCCGCCGTCAAGCAGGCGGTGGGGGACCACTGCCTGAAGGTCATCATCGAGACCTGCCTGCTCACCGACGAGGAAAAGATCAAGATGTGCGACATCGTGCCCGAAGCCGGTGCCGACTTCATCAAGACTTCCACCGGCTTCTCCACCGCCGGAGCCACCTTCCATGATATTGAGCTGTTCGCCAAGCATGTGGCGGGCCGCTGCAAGATCAAGGCTGCGGGCGGCATCTCCACCGTGGAGGATATGGAAAAGTTCCTGGACCTGGGCGCCGACCGCCTGGGTACCTCCCGTGCCGTGGGTCTGCTGACCGCCGAATAATCCAGAACAAAAACCGCCTTCCCTTTGCCGGGAAGGCGGTTTGTTTTAGTGGTGAAAGTTCAGCCCGCTTGCACCAACAGCCAGCCCACAGCCACGCAGGCGGCGCAGAGCACCAGGCAGAGCATGGCGGAGCGGGCCCGGTCAGGGGCGGGGGCATCCTTGGGACGCAGCAGGCTGAGCCCGGCCCAGACCAGCCAGGGGCTGGCCGCCGCCAGGAAAAAGTATACACCCAGCACGGCGGGAGTCACGGCTGCACTGGCGGATTCCAGGGCGGCCGCATCGGCGGAGGAAGGCACGAGGGTGGCCAGGGTGGACAGGCCGTTGTTGAACAGATGGAAGAGCATGGCATACAGCAGGTTGCCGCTGCGCAGGGCACCCCAGGTGATGAAGATGCCCAGAACGGCGGTGGGCAAAAACCGCACCGGGTCCAGGTGGAAAACGCCGAAGAGAATGCCGCAGCCCAGGATGCGGGCCCAGGCGGGCATGGGCTGCATGTGGTGGAGCAGATAGCCCCGGAAGAGCATCTCCTCACAGAAGGCGGGGGTCACCGCCACCAACAGGAACCGCAGGACAAAGGGCACCCGGGTGAACAGGTCGGTGATGGAGCTGCTTACCTCGGTCATCCGCTGGGGAGCGATGAGCATGATGAACATGGACACCAGCATGACCAGGGCGTAGGCGCCCATCCACAGCAGCAGGGTACCGAACACACCCTTTACGGTGGGACGGCGGAAGTTGAACACCTGCCGCCAGGGGGCACGGAAGACGGCGGTGCCCAGCAGGGCCAGGGCCAGCAGACCCAGCTCGGTCCACAGCAGCCCTACCATGCCGTAGCGCATCTGCAGGGGCGTGGCAATGAACAGAAGGAACACCAGGGACAGAACGTAGCCGCTGACGGCGGCCAGCAGATTCTTTCGGGATGTACGCATGGGGGAAACTCCTCCTTTTGGTCCGGGCGTCACAGGACGCGGCTGTAATACAAGCGGAACGCCAGGTACAGCACCGCAAACAACAGGATGCCGACCAGGCAGAAGACGAACAGCACCGGAGCAAAGAGCCCGGCGCCCAGCAGCAGAAGGTACAGCACCAGGAACAGGGCGCCCACAGCGGCCAGCGCAGCCTTTTCGTTGATGCGGCAATTCCGCTCGTCGGTGCACTCGGTGAAACGGCGGCGCAGTGCGGCTTCGTCTTTCAGCAGACGTCCGATGCGCAGATACAAGACCAGCCCCAGAACCAGCAGGAAAAATCCGGTGCCGCTGTAAAAACCGCTGAAAAAGGAAATATTTCTCTCTTCGCTCAGCAGCCGGGGGACCCCCAGCAGGGCAAACAGGACGGTGGCGGCACCCAGCACCATCGGCACCGCGCAGAAGGGGCGCAGGACCTGCAGCCGGATGCGGTAGGCTTCCTGGGTGGCAGGGTGTCCCTCAAAGAACTGACGGATGATCATGATACTCCCTCCAAATGGCTGAAATCGAAAACTTCCTCGATGGTAAGATCAAAATAGCGGGCAATCTTGTAGGCCAGTTCCAGGCTGGCGGTATACTTGCCCACCTCGATGCTGGTGATGGTCTGCCGGGTCACGCCCACCGCATCGGCCAGATCCTGCTGGCTCATGCGCCGGGCTTTGCGCAGTTCGGGAATACGGGTCTTCATGGGTCATCGCCTTTCCGGCCTGCGGGACAAGATGCCGCAGGCTGAACTTGCAAAGTCTGCTTTGCACTTTCAGCATAGCAAACTTTGCAAAAACTGTCAAGCAAACTTTGCAAAAATTCCGGCACGGCCCCGGTACACATTGCGGCAGAGGCCGGTTTGTGGTATACTGACTGCGTATATCATGAAACGCCGGAAAGGAGGGGCGCCCATGGCTCACACACCCAAAACGGCCGCGGCCGCCCTGGTCCTGGCCCTGTGCCTGACCGGCTGCAGTGTGCTGCCCGGCGGGGAAACCGAAAGCCTGCTGCGTGCACCCCGGCTTTCGGGGCAGACCAGTGCTGTGCAGAAAGCCCTGAACAGCTATCTGGACGGGGTGGCTACCCTGAAATATCCGGCCAGCGGCGATTTCCTGTCGCCCTTTCTTTTCGGTGACTGGGATGGGGACGGCACCCAGGAGGCAGCCGTCCTCTACACGGTGGAATCCGGCGGCTCCAACGTCTGGCTGGCTATCCTGGAACCCACCGACTCCGGCGGCTGGCGGGTCTCCCAGCACACCGAGGGCCTGTCCAGCGAGGTGGAAACGGTGAGTTACGCCCACCTGCGGGATGCGGAGTCCCTGCAGCTGCTGGTGGGATACGACAGCGCCCAGGGCGACCGCTACATGGTTGTCTATCTGTATAATAGTGACGAAACTTTACAGACTGTAAATAAACAGAGCTACACCGACATGCTGGTGGCCGATGTCACCGACGGCGGGGACGGCACCCAGGACCTGGTGCTGGCTCTGCCCACCGAGACTGAGAACGGCGGCATCAATCTGCAATTGCTGACCTACACCGGCGGGGATACCTTCCTGGCGGCCCAGACCCTGGCCGTGGGCGAAGGATATTACAGCGGCTGTGCGGGCCTGCACGCGGGCGTGGGACAGGACGGCGCCTCCTACCTGGTGGTGGACGGCTGGGCCGGTTCCGCCTCCAGCCTGGCCTCCAGCATCATCATTTATGATGCGGACAGCGGTTTTCTGAAAACCTATCTTCCCCCCGGGGTGCCGGACCTGTACAGCGCCACCCAGCGCTACGACACCGACCTGCTGAGCATGGACCTGGACGGCAACGGCACCGTGGATATCCCCACCGAGGTGGCGGACGGCGGCATCGTGCCCGAGGAACTGGCCAACCAGCTGCACTTCCTGTTGTGGAAGGACTATGCCACCGAGGAGGGCGGCAACAACATCTTCGGCGTGTATGACAGCGAACACCGCTTTTTCCTGCGGCTGCCCGAATCCATGCACGGCAATGTTTCGGTGAAATCCAATATAGGCGGCAGCGGCTGGATCATCTGCAATCTGGCCGGGGACATCCAGTACTGTGAACTGCGGGTGGTGGAGCCTTCCTCCACCAATCTCCGTGCCGACCAGTACAGCCGGGTGGCCACCATCGGCAGCCGGCAGCTGCAGGCCCGTATCCTCACCGAATATTACGGCCTCACCCTGGAGGATGTCATCTCCGGCGTGACGGTCCTGTCCTGAATCCTGTGACCTTCCCTATCGGAAAGGAGTTGTGTATATGAAACGAGTCCTGGTTGTGGAGGACGAAAACAGCATCCGGGAGATGGAGGTGCTGAACCTGCGCATGGCCGGGTGGGAGGTGCTGGAAGCTCCCAGCGCCGAGCGCGCCCTGGAACTGCTGCACGCCAACCCGCCCTGCGACGCGGCCCTGCTGGACCTGATGCTTCCCGGCATGGACGGCCTTTCCCTGTGTGAGACCATCCGCCGGGACGACCCCGATATCGGCATCATCATCGTGTCCGCCAAAGGGCAGGAGACGGATAAGATCCGGGGGCTGTCCATCGGCGCCGACGACTATATCACCAAGCCCTTCTCGGTGTCCGAGCTCATCGCCCGGGTGGAGGCCCTGGCCCGGCGGGTGCAC
>CAUEKL010000099.1 GCA_959018215.1 uncultured Gemmiger sp. | reverse complement strand
TGTTGTAGTGGTAGGCGATGTCGGCGGCAAAGTAGGTGGGAATGCCGTTGGCACGCACCAGCACCTCGTCCTTGGCTTCCTCCTCGGTGCCGTCGGTGGTCTTGCGCTTGTTTGCCACACCGTACTTGGCGGCGAACTGGGCGCTCTTGTACATGATGGCGCCGTCCTCGGCCTTGTAGCAGGCGCCGGACTCAAGCAGCTTGTCCACCACGGCCTTCACCGCGCCGGACTCGTGCAGGGTGCTCTCATGGAACCACACATCGTAGGTGATGCGGTACTTGCCCAGGTCACGCTGCAGCCCTTCGATGTTCTTGGGCAGGGCGTAGTCGGTGATGGCCTGCTTCAGTTCCTCGAAATCGGCATTCACATAGGCGTCGCCGTGCTCGGCGGCAAAGTTCTTGGCATGCTCGATGATGTCGGCGCCCTGGTAGCATTCCTGGGGCAGGGGGCAGGCTTCCTCCCCCTTGAACAGCTGCAGGTAGCGGATGGCCAGGCTCTTGCCGAACTTCTGGATCTGATTGCCTGCGTCGTTGATGTAGAACTCACGGGTCACATCGTAGCCGGCCCAGTCCAGGCAGGCGGCCAGGCAGTCGCCCAGAGCGCCGCCCCGGGCGTTGCCCATGTGCATGGGGCCGGTGGGGTTGGCGGAAACAAACTCCACATTGTACTTCTTGCCGGCGCCGGCCTCGGTGCGGCCGTATTCCGGCTCGGAGCAGGCGGCGCGGACCACGTCGGTGAACCAGCCGGTGCCCAGGTACAGGTTGATGAAGCCGGGACCGGCGATCTCCGCCCGGTCAAAGGGGGAGCCGGTCAGGTCCAGGCAGCCCACAATGGCCTCGGCGATCTGCCGGGGGGCCTTATGGAACACACGCGCACCGGCCATGGCCAGGTTGCAGGCCACGTCGCCGTTCTTCACGTCCGCCGGGATCTCCACAATGTAGGCGGGCAGTTCGGCGCGGGGCAGCGCGCCGGATTCCATCGCGGCTTCGGCGGCGTTCTGCAGCAGACCGCGGGCCGCGTCCAGCGCGGCCTGGCGGGGGTTGTAGTGTTCGTACTTCATGTTTGAAACCTCCGTTTTCACTCAAAAAATCCAAAAAAACCGGAATACTCTTATTCTTCCACTTCGGTGGGCAGCTGTTCCACCGTGATGTCCACCAGGTTGCGGCTGATGAAGTTTTCTCCCCCGGAATCCAGGGTGTAGCTGAACTTCAGCCGGCCGCCGTTCTCATCCAGCAGCAGCTCGATCACGTCGGCGGCCACCCCCAGAGAGATGGACCCGTAGCCCGTCTCGTAATGGCAGATGTGGCGGATGCCCTTTTCAATGACCAGCTGGCTGGGCACCTTGCCGAACCGGGTCATCACCACCTGCTGGCCGTCCAGGGTGGCCTTGACGGTGGTGGTGCAGCCCGCGTAACCGGTGGCCTCGGTCTCTTCATATACAATGTAATAGGCGGAGCCCCGCTGGGTGAACTTGCCCCGGGTCATCAGCTCCACGCTGTCCTCCTCGCCATTCTGCTGCATGGTGCCGCGGATGGTGATCAGGTAATTGTCCTGCATGTTCTTTCCGTATCCTTATATAGTATAGTGGTCAAAGCGGTCAGTAGGTCTCGATGGCAATCTGCTCCACCGGACCGCCGGCGTACTCGCCCAGGAACAGGGTCTCCAGTTCCTGGAAGGCCTCGGGGGTGTCGCTCACATAGTAGCGCACCCGGCCGCCTTCGCTGCGGCCGTTGGTCAGCCCCAGATCGTCCAGGGCAGCGGCGGTCTCGATGGCCGTGACCTTGCCCGGGTCGATGAGGGCCACCTCCGCCCCCATGAAATCCCCGATCATCTTTTTCAGCAGGGGATAATGGGTGCAGCCCAGGATCAGGGTATCCACCCCGGCGTCCCGCAGCTCGGTCAGATACTGCTCGATGACCAGGGTGGTCACCGGGTCGCCGTCGGTCACATGGCCGCTCTCCACCAGAGGCACAAAGAGGGGACAGGCCTTGGCCGTGATCTGGATGTCCGGCATCAGGTCCCGGAGCAGCGCCGCATAGGACCCGCTGCGGATGGTGGCCGCCGTGCCGATGACCCCCACCTTGTGGTTGCGGGTCAGGGTCACGGCTTTGCGGGCCGCCGCTCCCACCACGCCGGTGTAAGGCACAGGCAGGCGGGATGCCTCCTCCGAAGGATAGGTGGAGGAGACGGTGCCGCAGGCAGCCATGAGAAACTTCACGTTCTGGCTCAACAGGAACCGGATGTCCTGCCGGGCATACTGGAGGATGGTCTGCCGGCCGCGGCTGCCGTAGGGCACCCGGCCGGTATCGCCGAAATAGATGATGTCCTCACCGGGCAGCACCCGGCGCAGCTGGCGCACGGCGGTCAGGCCGCCCAGGCCGCTGTCAAACACACCGATGGGCCTTGTATCCATCAATAGGCTCCCTTCCGCTTGGTCAGCGCCAGGTGGATCAGCCGGTCCGCCAGCGCCGCAAAGCTCAGTCCCTCTTTTTCCATCAGCTTGGGGTACATGCTGATGGCCGTGAACCCGGGGAAGGTGTTCAACTCATTGCACAGGACCCGGCCGGTGCCCTTCTGCACAAAGAAATCACAGCGGGACAGCCCGGCGCAGCCCAGGGCCAGATACGCCCGGCGGGCCAGGGCCCGGACTTCGTCCAGCTTGGCCTCGCTCAGCCGTGCGGGGATCAGCACCTGGGACACCCCGTTTTTGTACTTGTCGTCATAGGTGTAAAATTCCGCTCCGGCCAGGATCTCGCCGGGCCGGGTAGTCAGGACGGTGTCGGGGGCATCGGGGTTGCCGATGGCGGCACACTCCACCTCCTGCCCGTCGATGAACTCCTCAAAGACCACCTTGTCGTCCTCGGCCAGGGCCACATCCACCGCCTTGCGCAGCTCGGCGCGGTTGTGCGCCTTGGAAATGCCCACGCTGGACCCGGCGTTGGCCGGCTTCACAAAGACAGGGTAGGGCAGCTTGGCTTCCACCATGTCCAGCACCTTGTCGGCGTCGGCTTCCACGTCGGCGCGCAGGGCAAAGCACCAGGCGCAGTGGGGCACGCCGGAAGCATCCATCACGGTGTTGGCCACCGCTTTGTCCATGCACACGGCGCTGGCCAGCACGCCGCAGCCCACATAGGGCAGGCCCGCCAGCTCAAACAGCCCCTGGATGGTGCCGTCCTCGCCGTTCTTGCCATGGAGCACCGGCACCGCCACATCCACCGGATGCTCGCACCAGGTGTCGCCCTCCTTGACCAGCAGGGCGCGCATGGTGCGGTCGGGGCTCAGGGCGCAGGGGGCGCAGTGGGCGGCGTCGGCCTGCCAGCTGCCGTCCTCCACATGCTGGGCGTCGCCGGTGTAGCGCAGCCACTGCCCCTTTTTGGTGATGCCCACCGCCGTGACATCGTAGCGCCCGGCGCAGGGCGGCTGACGCAGGGCCCGCAGCCAGGCTGCCGCGGACACGCAGCTGACTTCATGTTCACTGGATACACCGCCGAAGAACAGGACCAGGCGGATGGGTTTATCTTCAATCATACGGATTACTTCCCCTCGTGTATTGAAACGCATAACATTTCAGCTTATAATAATACCATATTTACCCGCGGGTTAAAAGATGTTTGCCCAAAAAAGAAAAAATAAAACCGTCCGTGGTTTTTCTGCCCTCCGGGGTCAAAAAAGGCTTGACAAGGAAACGGCCCCGTGGTAAGATAACGGTTGTAAAAAAAGCAGCGTCCGGCTAGATTGCCGTCGTTCACCTTGCGGGCCGCAACGGCTCCGGGTCATAAATACCGAAGCGCCCGGCACCTTGTGCCCGCTTTGGCATGGTATGGTCTGTTCGGCGGCTGCTTTTTACGGCAGCCGCTTTTGTTATTCACTTTACGTTTTGTATGGGAGGTGTATTCCAATCGCCAGCACTAACACTACCAAGGAACTGGAGATCAACGAGCGCATTCGTGACAAGGAGATCCGCCTGATCGGAGCCGACGGCTCCCAGATGGGCATCATGTCTCCCCGTGACGCGCTGCGCATGGCCATGGATCAGGACCTGGATCTGGTCAAGGTGGCCCCGCAGGCCAAGCCTCCGGTGTGCAAGATCCTTGATTACGGCAAGTACCGCTTTGAAATGCAGAAGCGGGAAAAGGAAGCCAAGAAAAACCAGAAGGTCGTGGAAGTCAAGGAGATCCGTCTTTCCTTGAACATTGACACCAACGACTTCAACACCAAGGTCAACCAGGCGGCCAAGTTCCTGGCACAGGGCCACAAGCTCAAGGTTTCCATCCGGTTCCGCGGCCGTGAGATGGCGCACACCAACCTGGGCCTGGACGTGCATCGTCGTTTTGCCGAGCAGCTGGAAGGCAAGGGTGTTGTTGACAAGCAGCCCAAGCTGGAAGGCCGCAGCATGATGATGTTCATGTCGCCCGCGCCCGTCAAGTAACCCAATATTAGGAGGAAAAACAAAATGGCAAAGCTCAAACTGAAGACCTGCTCCGGCGCCAAAAAGCGCTTCAAGATGACCGGCACCGGCAAGATCAAGCGCAATGCGTCCAAGCGCCGTCATATCCTGACCAAGAAGACCACCAAGCTGACCCGCGGTCTGCGCATGAACCACTATGTGGACAAGACCAACGAGGCCACCGTGCGCCGCATGATGCCCTACGGCGGCTGATTGCCCACCCCGCACGAAACCACCGGTTTGAATATGACTGTATAAAAGGAGATAGAATACAATGGCTCGTATCAAAGGCGCTACCATGACGCACAAGCGTCGCACCAAGACCCTGAAACTGGCGAAGGGCTACTACGGCTCCAAGTCCAAGCACTTCCGCATGGCCAAGCAGGCCGTGATGAAGTCCGGCAACTACGCTTTCGTCGGCCGCAAGCTGAAGAAGCGTCAGTTCCGCAACCTGTGGATCACCCGCATCAACAACGCGGTCCGTGCCCAGGGCATGAACTACTCCACCTTCATGAACGGTCTGAAGAAGGCCGGCGTGGAGCTGAACCGCAAGATGCTGTCCGAAATGGCCATCCACGATCCCGCCAGCTTCACCGCTCTGGTGGAGACCGCCAAGAAGGCTCTGTAATCGAAAACAGAAACCACCCAAAGACGCCCGCGCACATGCGCGTGCGTCTTTTTTGGAATTGTGAGCAATTTTATGGACATCTTACCTGTGATCACCAGCCGGGACAATGCCCGCATCAAGCGGGTATGCGCGCTGCGTGACAGCGAAAAACAGCGTGCCGCCGCGGGGCTCCTGTTTGCCGAAGGCCCCAAGCTCTGCCTGGAGCTGGCCAAGGACTGCCCCCTGGCGGAACTCTACGCCACCCAGGCGGCTCTGGACCACACCCCGGCCCTGGCCGCTTTCGGGAACTGCACCACGGTCATCGCCCCCCATGTGGCGGAAAAGCTGGCCGGGACCCGTTCCTCCCAGGATGTGTTCGGGCTGTTCCGGGCCCCTTCCACCGACCCGGCCCCGCTGCTGGAAAACGCCCGCCGCATCCTGGCCCTGGAAGGGGTGCAGGACCCGGGCAATGTGGGCACCTTGCTGCGCAGCGCCGCCGCTTTCGGGTTTGACGGGGTGCTGCTGGGCCCGGGGTGTGCGGCCCCCTTCTCCCCCAAAGTCCTGCGGTCCTCCATGGGGGCGGCGGGGCGGATGCCCATCGGCGTCTGCCACGATCTGCCCGCCGCGCTGGCAACCCTGCGGGCCCGGGGGGTCACCTGCCTGGCGGCAGCCCTTTATAAGGCCCGGCCGCTGGATGCGGTGGGCACCGACCTGCCCGGCGGGGTGTGCGTGGTCATCGGCAGCGAGGGCCAGGGCCTGACCGACGCCGCCGTGGCCGCCTGTGACGCCGCCGTGCGCATCCCCATGACCGACCGGGTGGAAAGCCTGAACGCCGGGGTGGCCGGCAGCGTTTTGCTGTGGCATTTCAGAGGAGTTTGATGTACAATGGATAGCGTCCTGTACTGGATCTGGCTGGCCGACGGGCTGGGGTCCGGCTACCGGCAGGCCGGGGACCTGCTGCGGCAGTGCCCGGACCCCCGGACGCTGTATGAAAAGATCGCCCGGGACCTGCCCTTGCCCAAGGCCCTGCACCGGACGGCCCTGGCCCGGCTGAAAGCCCTGGACCCGGCCGCCCTGCAGCCCCGGCTGGAGACCTGTGCCCGCCTGGGAGCCCAGATCCTCACCCCCCAGGACATCGACTACCCCGAACGGCTGCGCACTTTGCCCGATATGCCGGTGGCGCTGTATGTCACCGGCTCCATCGCCTGCCTCAACGGCAGACGGTATGTGGGCATGGTGGGCACCCGCCGTCCCACCCGCTACGGCCAGCAGGCCTGCCACGACCTGGCCCTGAATATGGCCCGGGCGGGAGTGGTGCTGGTCAGCGGCCTGGCCGACGGCCTGGACGCCGAAGCCCACCGGGCTGCCGTGGAGGCAAACACCCCCACCGTGGCCTTTCTGGGCACCGGCATCGACAAGACCTTTCCCGCCGCCAACGCCGACCTGCGGTATGCCATCGAAGCAGAGGGCGGGGCGGTGGTCAGCGAATATCCGCCCGACTACCAGGGCAAGACCACCGGCACTTTTCTGGCCCGCAACCGGCTGATCGCCGGGCTTTCGGAGGCGGTCTGCGTCACCGAGGCCCGCCGCCGCAGCGGCACCCTGAACACGGTGTCCCATGCGGTGCGGTATGACCGGCTGGTGTTCAGCGTGCCGGGCAGCATCTACAGCCCCACCAGCGAGGGCACCAACGATCTTTTGCGGGAGGGCAGGGCCCGCCCGCTGTGCGAGGCCTCCGACCTGCTCAAAGCGCTGGAGATGCCCGCCGCCCCCGAACCGGCGGCCCCGGAAGCGGAACTTCCGCTGAGCGAGGATGCCCGCACCGTGCTGGGGGTCCTGGGCCCTGTGCCCCGCACCCCTGCCCAGGCGGCGGCCGAGTCCGCCCTGCCCATGCCCCGGGTACTGGCGGCGCTGATGGAACTGGAATTTGCGGGGGCTGCTGTCTCCCATCCGGGGCAGCTGTACACCGCCGAGCGGTAAACTTTTTTCAGGAGCGAAGCTATGCCAAAACTAGTCATTGTGGAATCCCCGGCCAAGGCCAAGACCATTGGCAAATACCTGGGCCGCGGGTACAAAGTCACAGCCAGCATGGGCCATGTGCGCGACCTGCCGGCCAGCCAGCTGGGCATTGACATTGAACACGGCTATACCCCGAAATATATCACCATCAAGGGCAAGCAGAAGCTGGTCAAAGAGCTGAAAGCCGAAGCCAAAAAGTGCGACGGCGTTCTGCTGGCCACCGACCCGGACCGGGAAGGGGAGGCCATCAGCTGGCATCTGGCCAATCTGCTGGGCCTGGACCCGGCCGCGCCCAACCGGGTGACCTTTGACGAGATCACCAAAAAGGGCGTCAAGGAAGGCATGGCCCATCCCCGGGCCATCGATATGGATTTGTTCAACGCCCAGCAGGCACGCCGGGAACTGGACCGCCTGGTGGGCTACAAGCTCAGCCCCTTTCTGTGGCGCAAGGTGCGCCGGGGCCTTTCCGCCGGCCGTGTGCAGAGCGTCACCGTGCGCCTGATCCGGGACCGGGAACTGGAGATCGAGCGCTTTGTGCCCGAAGAATACTGGAACCTGGACGCCAGCCTGAAGCCCGCCGAGGGCGGCGCCTCCTTCACCGCCCGGCTGTCCGCCTCCGCCGACGGCAAGAAGGTCACCGTGCGCACCAAGGAGGAGGCGGACAAGATCCTGGCCTCCCTGGATGGCAAGGCGTACAGCGTGGCCAAGGTGGACAAGGGCAAACGCCGCCGGGCTCCCGCCCCGCCCTTCATCACCTCCACGTTGCAGCAGGACGCCAGCCGGGCCTTCGGCTTCTCCGCCACCCGCACCATGCGGGCGGCCCAGACCCTGTACGAAGGCATGGATATCGAGGGCCACGGCACCGTGGGTCTGATCACCTATATGCGTACCGACTCCCTGCGCATCTCCGACGAGGCCGTGGCCGCCGCCAAGAGCTACATCGGCGGCCGCTGGGGGGAGCAGTATGTCTGCCCCACCCCCCGCCACTGGAAGTCCCGCTCCGCCACCGCGGCCCAGGACGCCCACGA
>CAUEKL010000098.1 GCA_959018215.1 uncultured Gemmiger sp. | reverse complement strand
GCGGCGGAGGGGTTGGTCTGCCCGTTGCTTCTTGGCGGACGGCCGTCTGCCGGGGTGTCCTTCCTTTTGTGACCAAAAGGAAGCGAAAAGTCCCACCGTTTCGAGGCGGTGGACGCCGACCAGGGTTTCACCCTGGACCCGGTGCGGCCACCTCACGACGGCCTACTCAGGTCCTGGGGGGACCTGAGCAAGGAAAATGATTTGAAATGGCGTGGCCAGTTGGTTGGTTATAAAATGGGAAGGTCGTGGCAGGTTCAGCCACGACCCTGCCCCATGCCTCCCCTGTGCAAGGGGAGGTGCCGCGCAGCGGCGGAGGGGTTGTAAAGCTGCCCGGATTTCCCATATACAGGAAACACCAGTATGTTTCCAACCCCTCAGTCAGCTTCGCTGCCAGCTCCCCTTGCACAGGGGAGCCAATCTCTACTACCGTTAGTACCCGTCACCGGGAAATGGTATTAAAATCCTTTTCCTTGCTCACCGGTCCCCAGACCGGCGAGAAGGCCGTCCCGGAGGGGTGGCCGCATAACGGGTCCAGGGTGTTTACACCCTGGTCGGCGTCCACCGCCTCGAAACGGTGGCACTTTTTCGCTTCCTTTTTGGTGCCAAAAAGGAAGGACTACCCGGCAGACTGCCGTCTGCCCGTAAGCCTGGCAGTAAACCAACCCCTCAGTCAGCTTCGCTGCCAGCTCCCCTTACACAGGGGAGCCCATCTCACGTCCGCAAAAAATCTTTCTTCCCCTGTAACAAAATCCCCTCTCCCTGTCACTGTATGACAAGAGCGCTCGAAAAAACAAACGGAAAGGAGGCTGGGCATGGCCATACCGGAACTGGAAAGCCTGTACAACACCTATAAAACGCCGCTGTACCGGTATCTGTTGCATCTGTGCCGGGACCCCCACCGGGCCGAGGACCTGCTGGCCGACACCTTTCTGCGGGCGCTGCGGTGTTTGCCCGCCTACCGGGGGGAGGGCAGCGTCAAGGCGTGGCTCTTCGGCCTGGCCCGCAACATCTGGCTGGAGGAGTTACGCCGCAGCCGTCCCACCCTGGAATACGACGACATGCTGGGCCTGTACGTGGACGACCGCCTGGCCGAAACCGCCGACGCCCGCCGCAAGCTGGACCGGGTGCGGCAGCTGCTGGCGGAAAAAGGCCCGCCCGCGTCGGAAGTGGTGATGCTGCGGGCCCAAGGGTACTCCTACGCCGAGATCGCCGCCCGGCTCAAGATCACCGAAAACAGCGCCCGGGTCATGGAACACCGCACCCGGACCTGGCTCAAATCCACCCTGCAAAAGGAGGGGCTCTGGAATGACTGAACATACCACGCCGCGGCAAAGCGGCATTTCCTGCGATGTGTGCCGGGACCTGGCACCTCTGGTGGCCGACGGGGTGGCCAGCGCCGACAGCGCCGCCCTGGTCAAAGAACACCTGGCCCGCTGCGAAACCTGCCGGGCGGAATTTCCCGGACTTTGCCCGCAAGATACCGAAACGCCGGCCGCCCCCGCCCTGCCCGTTCCCGACGAGCGCCGGGTTCTGCGCCGGATGCAGAACAAACTTACTTTGTGGTTGCTGGGCTTTCTGGTCCTGGGGCTGGGGGGCAGCATGCTGGTGGTCTTCAGCCCCCACAGCACCCTGGCCCTGCTCTGCTTCCCCCTGGTGTGCGGGGTCATCTGCTGGTTCGACGATTTCCTCTGGCGGCTGGTGCCGGTGCTGGCGGCGGTGGTCTGGTTCGTCTGGACCCTGGCCGCCGAACTGCCCTACTACACCAACTGGCAGAGGGCTGTGTTCAGCTCCGCCGTGGGGGCGCTCTGGCCCTTTGTGTTCTGCGTCATCGGGGCGCTGGCTGCCTCTCTCTTCAAATATGCCTTCGGCAAGACCGGAAAGGAGAAATAACCATGAAAACCGGGAAGAAACAACCTCTGCGCATTCTGGCCGGGGTGGCGGGGGCCCTCATTGTGGTGGGGCTGCTGCTGTTGGTGGACGGCATCACCGGCGACCCCATCAGCCGCCGTCTGGCGGACAACGGGGCCCTGGCCTACGCCGAAAAAGCCTACCCGGGCCAGACCTTCACCATCCTGGAAAGCGGCGGCGGACAATGGTTCCGCTATTACGCCCGGGTGCAGAGCGAGCAAAGCCCCGATACCACCTTTCTGGTGGATACCTCCTTCTGGTTCTTCCGGCAGGGGGAGGAAGAGCGGGAGGTGGAGGGCCGCAACTGGACCCTGGTGCGCCAGGGCAAGGAGGGGGCCGAGGAACTGAGCGCCGCTTTGCATGAGGCCCTGCCCGACCTGGAATTCGCCCCGGCTTTCAACGGCTGGCTGCCCGGCACCGATTATGAGGACATCCAGAACATGGATGTAGAGCTGGACCTGTGCTGGACCCCCGACAACATGCGGGACGTGACCGGGTATCTGGACCTGTTCCCCCTGGATGCCCCCTTCGACAAAACGGTGACCCAGAAGGTGCCCGACCGGGTGGTGGTGCAGGTACTGTGGGACGGCACCCCCACCCGGGCCGACTACGACAGGACCCTTGCCCGCCTGAAATCCGCCGCCGAGGCCGCCGGCTTTGCCATCGACTGGTATGACCTGACCCTGGCGCCCAAGGGCGGCAGCAGCACGGACTGGGAGGAAAAGGCCATCTTCGGCACCACCGCCGCCGCCGACATCCCCGCCCTGTAAGCATACAGAAAAACAGCCTCTCTCCCGTTTGGGAGAGAGGCTGTTTGTTGTTGCGCTTATTCTTCGGTGAACAGGGCGGTGGACAGGTACCGGTCGCCGGTGTCGGGCAGCAGCACCACAATGGTCTTGCCCTCGTTTTCCGGGCGCTTGGCCTGCTCGATGGCTGCCCACAGGGCGGTGCCGGAGGAGATGCCCGCCAGCACCCCCTCCCGTTTGGCCAGCATCCGGGCGGCGGCGAAGGAATCCTCGGTGGTGGCGGTCATGACCTCGTCATAGATGCGGGTGTCCAGCACCTCGGGCACAAACCCGGCGCCGATGCCCTGCAGCGCGTGGGGCCCGGCCTTGCCGCCGGAGAGCACCGCGCTGTCGGCGGGCTCCACCGCCACGATGCGCACGGCGGGCTTTTTGCCTTTCAGGTACTGGCCCACGCCGGTGACGGTGCCGCCGGTGCCCACCCCCGCCACGAACAGGTCCACGGCGCCGTCGGTGTCCTGCCAGATCTCCGGGCCGGTGGTGGCGATGTGGGCGGCCGGGTTGGCCGGGTTCACGAACTGCCCCGCCACCATGGCGTTGGGCAGCTCCCTGGCCAGCTCGTCCGCCCTGGCAATGGCCCCGGCCATGCCCTTGGCGCCCTCGGTGAGCACCAGCTCGGCGCCGTAGGCCTTCATCAGGGCCCGGCGCTCGGCGCTCATGGTCTCGGGCATGACGATGATGACCTTGTACCCCCGGGCCGCCGCCACGCTGCACAGCCCGATGCCGGTGTTGCCGGAGGTGGGCTCGATGATGACCGAATCCGGCTTCAGGATGCCTTTGGCCTCGGCGTCGTCCAGCATGGATTTGGCCACCCGGTCCTTCACCGACCCGGCGGGGTTCAGGTATTCCAGCTTGGCCAGCACCCGGGCTTTCAGCCCCAGTTCAGCCTCCAGACGGGTCAGTTCCAGCAGCGGAGTGTGGCCGATCAGCTGATCGACCGAGGTGTAAATGCGGGCCATGGCGGCACCCTCCCTTTCAACGGCAAAAAATCCCACTAAATACATAGGTTTCCCTGATTATACCCCCATCCGCCGGGTTTGTCAAAAACGGGCCCCTGTGGTAAAATAAGACCAAATATCGCCCAAGGGCAAGGGGAAGGAAATGGCAATGCAAACAAAAGCAAACCGGCTGTGGACCGGATTCTGGTGGCTGGCGGTGGCCGCCCAGGTGGTGTTCCTGTGCGCGGTGGCCCTGCGGGCCGGAGGCGCGGTCATCGACAACGACGCCGCCAAGGTCTACACCCACATGATGGCCATCTGGGAGTCCGGCTCCCTGGTGGTGCCCCACTGGCGGTACATCACCACCATGGAACTGGACTGCACCACCCTGCTGGCCCTGCCCTTCTACGGGCTCACCCGCAATCCCGTGCTGGCCTTCTGGTGCGGCAACGGGGTGCTGCTGGTGTTGTGGGCGGCCCTGCTGGCCTTTCTGGTTCACCGTTTGGGCGGCGGGCTGCGCCGGGGCGCCCTGGCGGCGCTGGCGGTGCTGCTGCCCTATGAATTCTACATGACCGGCTACTGGAACATGCTCTTCCTCAACGCCTCCCAGTACGCCTGTAAGGTCATGCTGCCCCTGCTGCTGGTGGCTCTGGTGCTGGCCCCGCCCCGTCCCCGGCGGCGGGACTGGGTGCTGCTGGCCGTGTATCTGGCCGGGTGCTGCCTCACCGCCTTTTCCAGCGGCATCTATGTGGCGGCCTGCGGCCTGGCTCCGGTGCTGGTCCTGTGGGGCTTCGGCTGGCTGAAACACAAAAACACCGCCGACCCCTACCGTCTGGCCTGCCTGGGGGGCAGCGTGGCCGCCACCCTGCTGGGGCTGGGGCTGCAGAAGGCCCTGGGCATCCAGACCACCGCCGCTTCCATGAACCTCAATTCCCTGGAAACCCTCCGGGACAACGCCGCCAACTGCCTCATCGGCTTTTTCCGGCTCTTCGGGGCGGTGCCCGATGGGGCCACCCCGGTGTTCAGCGCCGCGGGGATCTCCTGCCTGCTGCGCATGGGGCTGGCCGGGGGCGTGCTGGCGGTCTGCCTGTGGTATACCGCCAAGGCCCTGGCCGGCACTTTGCCCCGGGAACTGGCCCCGGGCAAGTACCTGCTGGCCGTCTTCTGGTGGAATCTGGGGGTGCTGCTTTTGACCGACACCCGCTACGGCGACCCCTATTTTGAATACCGCTACCACCTCATGGGCGCTGTGCCCCTGCTGGTGCTGGCGGCCTTTGCGGCCCCCACCCTGGTGCGGCAGCCGGTGCGGCTGCGCCGGGCGGGGGTGGCCGCGGGCACCCTGGGCATGGCGGCCCTGGTGCTGGCGGCGGATACCGGGGCCGTGGGCAGCATCTGGCAGGCGGACGGCACCTTCGGGGTGAACACCAAAGAGCGGGAACTCTGCGGGGTCATCAGCTCCATGGATGTACAGGACGTGCTCATCGCCGGGGAGAGCAGCATCGCGGAGGTCTGCGGCGCTCTCGACCCCACCCGGCGGTACATGATGCTCATGGATATGGGGGAGGGCGGCTGGATGCTGGGCACCTGGGACGGCCGCCTCACCGACACCGACGCCCTGGCCTATCAGAGCCCCGCCGCCATCGTCTGCTCCCATGAGACCTACGAAAACGGCGGCCTGGAGGGTTCCATCTCCGGCCACTGGACCTATTACGGGGAGACTGCCGATTTTGTGGTGCTGCGCACCGACGGCGCCCCCCTGGTGGACGGCCAGCCCGCGGGCCTGCCTTACGGGGAGGCGGCCATCGACTACCCCAATACCTCCTGGTACACCTGGACCGGCACCATGGACGCCGACCGACGGCTGCACACCGACCCGGCAGGGGGCGAGGTCCTGCGCTCCCCCGGGCTGGAACTGTACACCGACACCCGTGTGACCCTGACCTGTGAGAGCGCAGGTACCGGCACCATCGGCCGTTTGCAGCTGTGGGGCCCCGACGGAAGCTTGCTGGCGGAGGCAGAGGTCCCGGCAGGGGATGCCCAGGTCACCCTGGACGCCCAGGCGGGTAACGGTTCGGTGCTCACCCTGACTCTCGATCCCGGCACCCAGGCGGTGGTGGGGCCCCTCCGGTTCGACGCCCTGACCTGACAAACCAAACAAACAAAAACGGCACACCGTACTTTTTGCAACGCAAAGCTGCAAAAATCGGTGTGCCGTTATTTTTTCGTGCGGTGGCAGGGGCTCAGGCCCGGTGCCAGCTGCCTCCCAGCAGGTAATACCCGCCCCAGTCCAGCTTGCCGAAAAGGGGCGTGTTCTTGCGGGCGGATTCCGCCATCAGGGCGATGAGGCGGGGGCTGCGGCGGCGCAGGGGCAGGTAATAGGGGCTGTAGCACCGCTTTTCCCGCATGGTGTCCAGCAGGTCGGCCAGCCAGACGCTTTTCAGGGCGGTGCGGGCCTTGGTCATGCGGGCGGCGGGGCTGCCGGGGTCCCGGCGCAGAATGTCCGCCACCCCTTCCGCAAACACCCGGACCTCCGCCCGCCACAGGGGCAGCAGATCCTTGTCCGGGGCACCGGCGGCCAGCACCATGTCGTTGAGCTTGGCAAAGTGCTGGGGCCAGATATCGCAGTAATCGTCGTGATATTTGGTGGAAAGGGTCCCTTCCCGGCTGCAGTCATAGAAGGTCAGGGCATCCTCCAGCACCCGGTAGACAAACCCGGGCTGTTCCCGTTCCAGCAGGGCAATATAGTCCAGAACGAACTGTAAATCTTCGCCAAGAGTATACGCTTTGTTGAATTTCAGCCGTCGGGCCAGATCTGCCCGGTAGAGCTTGTTCCAGGGCATGGCGATGAGGCAGTCCAGGTACAGCCGGGCCAGGGCGGTCTGTTGGGCGGTGGCCGCATGGGGGCCCACCGGGCCGGTGCAGTGTTCGTCGGTGGTGTAGTGCCACAGCACAAAGGCCCCGGGGGCCTGGCGCTGGACGGTCAGCGCCGCCTGCAAGGCCCCGGGGCGCAGGGCATCGTCCGCGTCCAGAAAGGCGATGAACTCGGCGTCGGCGGCCCCCAGTCCCGCGTTGCGGGCGGCGGACACCCCGCTGCCCGGCTGGTGCAGCACCCGCACCCGGTCGTCTTTGGCGGCGTAGGTGTCGCACAGGGCGCCGCTGCCGTCGGTGCCGCCGTCGTCCACCAGGATGCAGCACACGCCCCCCTCCACCTGCTGCGCAAGGATACTGTCCACACAGCGGGGCAGGGTTTTCTCGGCGTTCCAGACCGGCACGATCACACAGACGGCGGGTCGCTGCATATATTGCCTCCTTCTCCCTCTTGGGGAACGGGCCCCAGGCCCAGAAAATCGTACACGATGTGCACGAAGGTATCATAGAAATGCTCCGGGGAAAACCGCCGGGCGGCTTCGGCCCCGGCGGCGCCCATCTGGGCCCGCAGTTCCGGATGCTCGTACAGCATCCGGATGGCCCAGCTCAGCTGCCCGGCCAGTTCCGGGCCCCGGTCCACCAGCACGGCCTGGCTGCCCTCCAGGTATTCGGGCATGCCGCCGCTGCGGGTGGCCAGCACCGGCCGCCCGCAGGCCATGGCTTCCATGGCCACCAGCCCGGCGGCTTCCTCCACCAGGGTGGGCACACAGACCAGGTCCGCCAGGCGATAGTATTCGGTCAGCCGCTCGTTGGGCACATACCCGGTGAACCGCACCCGGTCCCCCAGGGCGTTGGCCTGCTGTTCCAGCCGCCGCAGAAAGGGGCTGGACTGGGTACGGCCGAAGAAGGGGCTGCCCACAATGAGCAGCTTGATGCGGGGGTCCTCCAGGGCGGACATGGCTTCCAGCAGCTTGTGGATGCCCTTGTCCGGCTCCAGCCGCCCGCAGAAGAGCACCACAAAATCGCCGGGGGCAAACCCCAGCGAAGCGCGCAGGGCTTCGTCCGGTTCCCCGGGGGTGAAGCGCTGCAGGTCGATGCAGTTGTGTAGGATATAGGCACGGCTGCGGTCCAGCGTGCTGGTTTTCAGGTAATCGTCCCGGATGAACTCGCTCAGGGCCAGCACCCCGCCGTAGATCTCGTCCATGGTGTGGCTGCAGGAAGTCTGCCCGTGGAGATGGGCCAGGCACTTCTGCCGCCCGAACATCCGGCTGATGGCGCTGCACTGGGTCAGGGTGCCCCCTTCGGCCACGATCAGGTCGGGGGGCGGCAGTTCCAGCGCCAGGGAGAGCTGTACCTTCTGGTACCAGGGGTCATAGGGGGCGGCAATGCCGAAGCACCGCTCGATGAACACCAGGGGCCAGTACCGCCGGGCCCCCTTGGGCCGGGCCACATACAGCATCTTGGTGTGGCGGAATTCCTTGGCCTGGGCGGCGGCGTCGGGGTCGGGGATGCTGGCGCACAGCAGGTCCAGCTTTCCCCGGCGCTCGTTTTCCCGGATCAGATGGGTCACCAGCGTCTCCACCGCGCCCCCCTGTACGGCGGGCACCGGCAGTTCCGGCGGCGGCACCAGCAGGACACGGGGAACGCGGGGCGCATGGGTGCCCCGCCCGGCAGGCAGACGGGGCACAGGGAAGCGTGCTTTTTCCTTGGTTTCGGGCATGGCTCTCACTTCTTCAGCGGGCACAGGC
>CAUEKL010000097.1 GCA_959018215.1 uncultured Gemmiger sp. | reverse complement strand
CTCCGGCACCGGACCCGGGCACACCCCGTCCGCCCCGCCGCCGCAGTGACCCTGCCCGGGAGCAGGCGGCCCGCCAACGTCGGCGCGCCCAGCGGCGGCTGATTCTGCTGGCCACCGTGGCGGGCATTCTGGTGGTGTCCGGCGTAGTGACCCTGGTTCTGCCCGAAAGCGTCACCACTCCGCCTTCCCAGATCGCCAGCCCGGAAACCGCCCTGGCCGACCGGCTGGTGGCACCCCTGCCCTACGGCGGCGGGGACGGCAGCAGCACCACCACGGCCCAGGCCGTGAACTGGGGCACTGTGGGCCCGGTGAAACAGACGGATTCCTACACCTATACCGCGCTGCCCGCTGCACCGGATTCGGTACCGGAATTCGGCCGGGTTACCACCGAGTGGTTCTCCGACGCGGCCTTTCTGGGCGATTCCCTCACCGTGGGATATGCGGATTATGATATTGACCTGGACGGGGCCCGCATTCTGGGCTATGAGGGAGCTTCCCCCAACAACTTCGTCAACCGCACCACCATGAAGAACGCCAACGATGAGGAGGAAATCCCCTTCGATCTGCTGGCGGCCGACCCGCCTGCCAAGCTTTATGTGCTGGTGGGCACCAATGCCCTGGCCAGCGGTACGGCGGACGATTCCTTCCTGAACTACTACGACCGGATGCTGGATGACCTGAAGAGCCTCCTTCCCGACACCAAGATCTTTGTGCAGTCGGTGCTGCCGGTGCGCCCCGAGGTGCTGGAAACCTCCCCCGGCATGGCCACCGACCATCTGAACACCATCAACGCCGCCATCCGGGACATGTGCGCCGAAAAAGGCTGCTATTACCTGGATCTGGCCTCGGCCTTCACCGATTCGGAAGGCGCCCTGACGGCAGAGTACGCCCAGCCGGACGGCATCCATCTGACCGTATCCGGGTACAGCAACTGGGTCTCCTACCTGTGCACCCATGTGCCCTATGACAAGGACAACCCCTACCAGGCGGGAAGCACCTACTATCTGGACGATTCGATCAAACAACTGCTCACCGATCTGCCCTGAGGGTGGGCGGATCAGCGGAAAGAAGGAATTAGACAATGCCCTCCCCGTATCATGACGATCAGGACAAGCGCCGACCGGTGAGCCCGCCGGTGTACTCCCGTCACCGTCCGCCCCAGCGCCAGCAATACCGCCGGGGGGATGCTCCCTTCCAGATCCCCATCTGGGTGGTCATCCTCACCTTCTGCTTCGGCATGTGGCCGGTGTCCGTCGTGCTGCTCATCCTCAATCACCTGCTGCGCACCGGGCAGATCAGCTCGGAAGCCTTCCGCACCCGGCGGAAATATGCACCTACCCACAGCATCTATGCCCAGCCCGGCGCTGCCGCTGCCGAGACACCGAAAGCTACGCCCAGCCCGGCCCCCAAAACAGTCCCCAAAGAGTCTCCCAAGCAGGGGGACGGCGGCGCCAACGTGCTGGCCATTGTGGGCATTGTGGTGGCGGCCATCGGTCTGCTGGCCACGGTGAGCGGGCTGCATGACATGGTCTTTTACGGCGGCCGGGAGTACTGGGACCTGTATATCGAAGATGTGGTTGCCGGGTCCCTGCCCCTGTTTGCGGGCATCGGCATGTGCATCGGGGCCAACATCATGCGCACCGGCCGGCGCATCCGCCGCAAGATCGACAAGATCGTGGGCGACGCCGACCACATGTACATCAAGGAGATTGCCGACGCCCTGCCCTGCAGCTACGAAAAGTGCCGCCGGTATCTGGAAGACTGCATCGACAAAGGGCTGTTCGGGGATGATGCTTATCTGGACATGCGCACCCGCTGCCTCATTGTGCGGGGCGATGCTCCCAAGCCCCAGCCCGAACCCGACCCGGCGGAGCCCCAAGTCCCGGCGGCTCCCCAGAGTGAGTACGACAAGACCCTGGCCCGCCTGCGGGAGCTCAACGACGCCATCCCCGACGAGGAGATGAGCGAGCGCATCGCCCGGCTGGAAGCCATCACCGCCAAGATCTTTGCCCAGGCGGAGTCCGACCCGGACAAGCTGCCCCAGATGCGCAAATTCCTGGACTATTACCTGCCCACCTCCCTCAAGCTGCTGGAAGCCTATGCCGAGATGGACGCCCAGGGCATTGAGGGGGAGAACATCTCCGAATCCAAGCGCCGCATCGAGCAGACCATGGGCACCCTGGTCACCGCCTTTGAGAACCAGCTGGACAAGCTGTTCCAGTCCGACGCCCTGGACCTGTCGGCGGACATCGACGTGATGGAAAAGATGCTCCAGGCCGACGGCCTGGCCGGGGACAACGACCCCTTTGACCTGAAATCGCCCAAAGCACCCGAAGCCCCGCATCTGGAATTGTGACCCAAACAAAAATCCCGCCCCGGATTCATCCGGAGCGGGATTTTGTTATCTCAGGAGTGCAAGGCTGATGCTCAGCCCTTGACGGCCTGGGCCACAGCGTCGGCCAGGGCGGCCACATCGCCTTCCTGGGCAGCGTTCAGGGCGCCGCGCACGGTGAGCTTGGTTTCCAGAACGGTGCAGTTCTTCAGCGCCTCCAGCTTGGCGCTCATCAGACGGGCGGACATGGGAGCCCAGCTGCCGTTCTCGATGAGGGCGAAGGTGCGGTTCTGCAGACCCAGGGCCTGCAGGTCATCCAGCAGGGCGGCAACCGGGGGATACAGCCCGCCGTTGTAGGTGGGGCTGGCCAGCACGATGGTGGAAGCGCGCCAGCATTCGCTCACGGCCTCGCTCACATCGGCCACGGACAGGTCCATCACCTTCACGTTGGCCACGCCGCGGGCGCCGATCTGGGCGGCCACGGCCTCGGCGGCGGAAGCGGTGTTGCCGTACAGGCTGCCGTACAGCACCACAACGCCCTTGTCCTCCGCTTCCCAGCGGCTCCACAGGTCATACTTGCCCAGGAACCAGGCCAGGTCCTTGCGCCAGATGGGACCATGCAGCGGGGCAATGGTCTGGATGGGCAGGGCGCCGGCCTTCTTCAGCACGTTCTGCACCTGCACGCCGTACTTGCCCACGATGTTGGCGTAGTAGCGGCGGGCGTCATCCAGCCAGTCGCGCTCAAAGTTCACCTCGTCGGCAAACAGGCTGCCGCCCAGAGCACCGAAGGTGCCGAAAGCATCGGCGCTGAACAGGGTGCCGGTGGCGGTATCAAAAGCCATCATGACTTCCGGCCAGTGGACCATGGGAGCCATGACAAAGCTCAGGCTGTGCTTGCCCAGCTCCAGGGTGTCGCCCTCCTTCACCAGCAGGGCGCCCTCGATGGCGGCGGCGTCACCGGGGAAGAAAGCCTTCAGCATGGGCACGGTCTTGGCGTTGCAGACGATCTGCACGCCGGGCCAGCGCACCAGCACCGCCTCGATCATGGCGGCATGGTCGGGCTCCATATGGTCGATGACCAGGTAGTCCAGGGCGCGGCCGTTCAGCGCGGCGGCCACGTTTTCCAGGAACTGGGCGCCCACCGAAACGTCGGCGGTATCCATCAGCGCGGTCTTCTCGTCCAGAATGACGTAGGAGTTGTAGGAAACACCGCGGGGAATGGGGAACAGGTTCTCGAACTTGGCCAGACGACGGTCGCTGGCGCCCACGTAAACGATATCCGGGGCAATGGTCTGAATGTTGTACATGATCTATACCTCCCTGAAATGTTTGGACTTCAGCTGATTGACAAGGTTTGGGCTCTACCCCTCAGTATAGCAAAAACCGTTGGGAAAAAATAGTGGCTGGGGCAACAAAAAAGGCCGGGCGCAAGGCCCGGCGGGGAAAAATCAGACACGTTCCAGCATCTTGCGCAGACGGTCGCTGTGGGGGGCATACCACCAGGCGGTCAGGCCGTCGGCGGTGCGGTCCAGAACCAGGGCCAGCAAGATGCCACCCATCACGTCCATGGCCGAATGCTGTTTCAGCAGCATGGTGGAAGCCACTATGGCCGCCGCCAGCAGATGGAAGGCGGCCCCGGCCCACCAGCGCACCGCCGGACGGTCCCGGCGCAGACGGCGCTGCCAGGCCAGGTCCAGAGTCACGGCGTTGAACACATGGATGGAAGGAAACACGTTGGTGGGGGTGTCGGTGTGGTACAGGTCCCGCACCGCCCGGGCAAAGACATCGGTGCCGGGCACATGGGCCGGGCGCAGATATACCCCGTTGGGCACCACAGCGCAGAAAAGCAGCGCCAGGGTCATGCCGGTGAACAGGGGCAGGCACAGCCGCCAGAAATCCCACCGGGGACCTTTCCAAAGCAAAAAGAACAGAGTGGCGGGAATCCAGGCAAACCAGGCATAGTAGGGGATGATGGCATATTTGCAGAAGGGGATCAGGTCGTCCAGGCTGCAATGCAGCACCAGATCGGGGACCTGGACCGCCTTTTCCAGAAAAAAGAAGAAGGCAAGATAAAAAACCAGATATCCGGCCATGAAACAGACCGGATGGGTTCTGCACCAGCTGCGCATAAGCAAGCTCCTTTGCAAAACATCGGAATCAATCCCGATGTTAGACCACATTATACTTCGGCCCACAGGGAAAAACAAGCGCGAAACCCGCCAACTTTTCAAAGGTGTCTGTGTGTACTTTTGGAAAGTTTGACAAGAAAACCGCTGAAACAGCGCGCTTTTTTACAATTTGTTTCCCTGAGGAAAACAAACCGGCGCAGGATTTCCCCGCGCTTGTCTAATACTACGATACGGGCAGGGAGATTTTGGCAGCGGAAAGGTGAAAAAGTTGTAAACAAAAAGACCCCGCGGCACCGGTACGCCCGGGCGCGGGGCTAAAACGGAGATTATTCGGTGCCGGCCAGCAAATTCAGGTCCTGCTGGGAGACGGCGGGCACCAGGTACTCACAGTACACGTGGGCATCCCCATCGTCGGATGTGCCTTCGTCGGCGGTGAAGCACCAGTAGGGCAGATACCAGGCACAGTCCCGACTTTCGGGATAGTACAGCCGCACGTCGGCCAGATTCTCCAGCACGGCCGCCCCGTCCAGGCTGCCGCCGTCGGTGAGGAAAACCCCCTGCCGCAGCAGTTCCTCCGCCTCCGCCCGGGTCAGGGGAACGTATTCCCCCGCCGCTTCGGTCAGGTCGGCGTTGTGCCAGACCACCCGGCACAGGCGGCCGTTTTCCTCCAGGGCTGCCTCCACGCTGTTCAGATCACCGGACTCAATCAGGCCGGTAGGGGTGTCGGAGGCGGAATAGAACCGGACATGCCAGCCGCCGTCTGGTTCGGAATAGAGCTGGACGGCACAATCTTCTCCGGCCAGTGCTGCTACCCCGGGCCAGTCTGCCCGCACCGTGTCGGCAATCTTTTCGGCTGTCTGCCGGGCGGTGGAGGGCTGGGAACCCGGTACCTGGGCGATGACGGTGCCGGTGTTGTCTGCGGTCATGGTCAGCCCCTCCGGCCAGGTGTCACAGGGGGACACCTCCAGGGTCAGGGTACCGGCGTCGGCCCAGAACTGCAGCTCCGCGCTTTCGCTGCCGCCGTTTTGCCGCAGCACGGCGGCCTGTTCTTCTGCCTGTTCCTGGGTCAGGCCGGTGTACACCGCCTCATCTGCCAGGGAGGGGTCCAGGTCCAGGGCTGTCAGCAGGGACCGCATCCGGCCGTACATCCCGCTGGTGTCCACGGTCCGGGCTGCCGCCATGCTTCGAAACACCGGCACCGTATCCGGCAGCTTCCAGTCTTGCTGCCGGGACCGGTCTGCGGGCTGCGGCGGCTCCTCTGCCGTATAGGGCCCGCTCCCTTGGTCCAGCGGTTCCGAAAGCAAGCCGGGAAAGGCGGAAACGGATGCTTCCGGTCCATTATATAGGGAGGCGACCCCGTCATATGCCTTGGCCTGGGCACTGTCGGTCCCGGCAGCTTCCTCGCTGCGCGGCGCTGCCTGGGCCGCTTCCTCCGGTATGGCGGCCGCTGCTGTTTCGGGGGCGGCCCCATTGCCGGGGGCACCGCCCCGCATCTGCCGCAGCACTGCCCCTGCGATCAGGCACATACAGGCGGCCAGAGGCACCGCCCGCAGCAGCACCGGCCGCCAGCTGTGCCTGGGCCGGGCAGGCGGTTCGTCCGCCGCCAGCACCAGGTCCTCGTCAATGGCGCCCATGGCCTCAAACAAATCCCGGCCGGTCATACATTCACCCCCTGTGCGGTCAGTTCTTTTTTCAGCTTCTTTCGGGTCCGGTGCAAAATCACCCGCACCCGGCCTTCGGGCATGGCGTACCGCGCGGCAATGTCCGCCATGGCATCGCAGTACCAGTACCGGCGGAGAAAGATGCCCCGGGCGGGCTCCGGCTGCCTGCGCAGGAAGGCGCTGATCATCCGGGCGGTTTCGGCAGCTTCCACGGTGTGCTCCACCCGCCCGGACCCGGCCAGACATCCTTCCAGCTCTTCCAATACGAGCTCGGCCTGACCGCCGCCCCGTTTTTGAGCCGCGGCCTTGTCCAGCCGGTCCAGAGAAAGGTTGCGGGTGATCCGCCCTAAGTAGGGGGCCAGCCGGGCGGGCCGGTTTTCCGGCATGCTGTTCCAGGCGGCCATCCAGGTATCGTTTTCCACTTCTTCGGCGTCGGAGAGGTCGCCCAGCAGATTCAGGGCAATCTTCCGGCAGTAGGCCCCGAACTTGGCGGAAGTCTCGGTGAGCGCCTGCTCGTCCCGCGCCCAGTATAAGGCCACAATGGCGGAATCCTCCATGCCGTCACCTCCTTTTTCTCTTCCTTTTTATAAAGACGGGAGTCCGCTCCCTGCGTTACACCCTTTTATAAAAGGGGCACCTGTTTCGGTATGCCGCAGGGGATAACAAAAAACAGCGGCGCCGAAGCACCGCTGTCCCGTTCCGTTCAAAGCATATGTTTTTTGTGCAGGAACCAGGCTGCTCCCACGCAGATGGCCAGAATAATGGCACACACCACCGCAAACCCCCAGGGGGAGGCGGCAAAGGGCATGCCTGCCAGATTCACGTTCATGCCGTACAAACCGGAGACCACCGTGGGCACGGCCATGATCAGGGTGACCGAAGTCAGGTATTTCATGGCGTTGTTCAGGCGGTTGTCCAGCACAGCGCTGAACAGCTCCCGGGTACCTTTGATATCGTCGCGGTAGATGGTGGTCATCTCAATGGCCTGGCGCATCTCCACAATCACGTCGTCCAGCAGTTCCATGTCGTCGGGATACTGTTCCAGCCGCTTGTATCGGGTCAGACGGTCCAGAACGGTGCTGTTGGCCCGCAGACTGGTGGCAAAGTAGACCAGGGTGGATTCCAGCGCGTGCAGCTCAATGAGGTCACTGTCCCGCATGGCACCGGACAGATTCTTTTCGATCTCCTGCCGGCGCCGGTCGATGAGGCGCAGCTCTTGCTGGTACATCATGGCGGCCCGGTTCATGATCTGGTACACAAACCGCATCTTCTTGCGGGTGCTGAATTCCCGCACCCGCAGGGCGGCAAAATCCTGCAAAACCTGGGAATCCACCGCACATACGGTGGTAATGGTCTGCTGGGTGAGCAGGATGCCCAAAGGAATGGTGGTATATACCCCCACCCCTTTGTCCGGCACCTGCACGGGTACGTCCACGATAATAACGGTATATCCGTCCTCCAAAGAGACACGGGCGGATTCTTCCGGGTCCAAAGCGGCCTGCAGGTCGGCAGGCTCAATATCCAGGGTGGCGGCCACCTGGCGGACTTCATCCGGCGAAGGGGCGGTCAGGCTGACCCAGGTTCCTTCCCCAATTTCTCCGGTGCGCTCCAGGCGCTTGTCCACGGTCTGATAGATCTTCATCATAAGTTTGCCACCACCGTTATTTGATCATACCATTATAGTATAAGGCGTACACAACAAAAGCGCAAGAAAAAAGAAAATCCCCCGGACAAGGGGAATAGTCCATTATTTTGGCGCAAGCCGGCTTTTTAAAATTCCTGTAAAAAAATATCGAAAAAAGTGTTGACAAACCCCCGCATGAATGGTATTATAACTAAGCTGTCTCGCGAGGGACGGCGGGCGCTGAGAAAAGAAGTTCGAAAGAGCTTCGCAGCTCAAAAAAATCTCAAAAAAGTGCTTGACAAAAAGAACTTCACGAGATATAATAAATAAGCTGTCCCGATGAGGGCGGCGCCAAGCAGGACCTTGAAAATTGAACAAACCTGAAACTTGTGGAACCTTACAGTGTTTGGAAAAACACTTTAATCAATTCCAAAAAAACAAGTAATTCAACAGGACGCAAGCGATTGTGTCTGAGAAATTACAGCGATTTAACACTTTGTAAGTGATTAAATACCATTTATAAAGAGTTTGATCCTGGCTCAGGACGAACGCTGGCGG
>CAUEKL010000096.1 GCA_959018215.1 uncultured Gemmiger sp. | reverse complement strand
GGTGCCCACTCCTGACCCTGAAACCCTGGAACAGCAGGAGGAACTGCGCCAGACCAGCAGCATGCTGCCCCTGTACATCGGCATCGGTGTGGTGGTCATCGGCGGTGTGACCGCCGCCGTTCTCATGCTGCGCAGCCGTGCGCAGGAAAGCGGCCGCACCTACCGCCGCCGCAGAAAGTAAAACCCGAAACGAAACCAAAAGAGACAGAGAGGAACCTATGACCCAAAAACGCCTGAAACACATTTTCCTTGAAACACTGGGCTGCTTTATCTCGGCCCTTGGCATGTACAGCTTTGCTGTGGCTGCGCAGGTCCCCATCACCGGTGTGGCCGGTATCGGTGCCATTCTGTATCACCTGTTCGGCATGCCCATCGGTATCTCCAACATCCTGCTCAATATCCCCATTGTGCTGTTCTGTTATAAGCTTCTGGGGCGGGATTTCTTCCTGCGCAGCGTCTGGTGCATGATTATGTTTGCCGTCTTTTCCGACTGGGTACTGCCCATGCTGCCGGTGTATACCGGGGACCGGATGCTGGCCGCCATCTGCGGCGGCGTCATCAGCGGCATCGGCGATGCCCTGATCTACATGCAGAACTCCAGCACCGGCGGTATGGACTTCATCACCATGGCCGTCAAGGTCAAGCATCCGCACATGCCCTTCGGCAATCTGACCTTCGGGGCGGCGCTCACGGTCATCCTGGCCAACGGTCTGGTCTTCCGGGATGTGGACACCATCATCTACGGCCTGATCCTCAACTTCCTGACCTCCTACATCATCAACTGGATGATGTTCGGTTTCAATTCCTGCATGCTGGCCATGATCGTCACCGACGACGGCCCTGCGGTATGCGATGCCATCGTGCGTACCGTGGACCGTGGCTCCACCCTGCTCAAAGCCTACGGCGGCTACAAGGGCGATCCCCGGGACGTGGTTCTGTGCGCCTGCAGCAGCAAGCAGCTGTATGAGATCGAGCACGAGATCAAAAAGCTTGACCCCAACAGCTTCACCATCATGCTTCAGGCCAACGAGGTCCAGGGCGAAGGCTTCCGTCGCCTGGTCCTGGGCAACACCGAAAAGAACGACCGCTGATCTTACATACAAAAAGCCGCCCGCTGCAGCACCAACACTGCGGCGGGCGGTTTTTTCTTTGGGGAAAAGAATCAGGTGATTTTCAAAGCGCGCTGCACCCGGTAAACGATGTACCGGAACAGCCCCACGATCAGGCTGTACTCCACCCAGACATAGTTGGGCAGGTTGCGCCAATAAAATTTCGGCTTGTTCAGCTTGGGCAGGGCCACCCGGGCTTCGGCAAAGCCCTTGGCGTAATCGCCCCCAAAGCCCCGCAGCCGGAACATGAGCACCTTCAAAAGATACCCCAGCACCAGGGGAAGGATGTTCAGAAGAATCATCAGGGCGGGCATGTTCTTGTAGGGCAGCAGGATGCTGTTGCGGCCGCTCTGGATGCTCTTGAAGGGATTGTAGCGTACCGCGCCGGTGGTGGCGCCGCAGATGTGGCGGCAGCGGGCGGTGGGGCAGTAGACGTTTTTGTAACCGAAATTATTGGCACGCCAGCTCAGGTCCACATCCTCGTAATAGGCAAAGAAGAGCTCGTCAAATACGCCGATCTCGTCCAGGATGGACTTGCGGTACAAAGCCGCTCCGCCGCAGGCGGAAAAGATCCGGCAGGGCTTTTGATAGCGGCTGGCCTTCAGTCCGTCGCCCCGCTTGCAGGCAAAGCCCAGCAAGGTCACATAATCACCGGCATCGTCGGCCAGCTCCGGCTCATAGTAGCGCAGCATCAGACTGGACACTGCAAAGATTCGCGGGTCGGCGTCCGCTGTGCGGATCAGCTCGGCCAGCCAGTCCGGCTCGGCAAAGGCGTCGTTGTTGAACAGCACCATGTATTCGCCCTTGCCGATGGCAATTCCCTGGTTTACCGCGTGGGAAAACCCGGTGTTGGTGGCATTTTCAATCAGGGTATAGCGGTCCCTGCCGCAGTAGCTGCGGGCAATTTCCAGGCTTTCGTCGGTGGAGCCGTTGTCGATGACAATGAGCTCAAAGTCCTGCTCGGTCTGTGCCCAGACGGATTCGATGGAATCCCGCAGCCACCCCGCCCCGTTCAGATTGGGGATGATGACACTCGCTTTCACAAAAGCACCTCTTTGCCTTTCAATAGTAGAACGGATAGTACGCCATCCGGTAGGCCATCTGGCTCATGACAGCCGAGAAGACCAGGGCCGCCACCAGCAGCAGCGCCGAAAAGATCACCGTGCGGATCAGATAAGCCTGGGCCAGCCGGTGCCGCTCGGGGCGGACCCGCTCGCTGATGGACCAGATCAGCATGAAGATCAGCCCGACCACCGGTACTGCAAACAGCAGCAGGGAACCGAAGTAGCCGGCCACCCCCATAGGGCCCCGTTCCTGATGGGGAGCCTCATAGCGGGGACCGTCCTTGGGCGGCTGGGCGGCTTGTGGGGTGTCGGATTCATACAGCGGCGGCCGGTTCGGCGTGGAAGCCTGGGCAGCGGGAGTGCCGCATCGGGGGCAGACGGTCTGATGGGCGGGCAGCAGCAGCCCGCAATGTTTGCAGAAAATCAACACAGGACAGGATCTCCTTCCTCGTTTTGTGGGTCCGTACTTTCAGGGGTTCAGCTGACGGTCCAGCTGGGTGGCCAGGATGATCTGGGTATTGGTGGTGCCCAGCTGCTGCAGCTTGGTCAGCAGGTGTTCCAGCTCCTCAATGCCCGCGCAGCTGACCTTGACCGTAAAATTATACACGCCGGTCACCCGGTAGCACTGCAGCACATCCGGCTCGCTTTGCACCAGGGACAAAAATTCGTCCCGGGCGGCGGGGGCCGTCTGGACCGACACCAGTGCCTGGACCCGGTTGGGCTCGTCCGGCCGGTGCAGCAGCACGGTGTACCCGCCAATGACCCCTTCCTGCTCCAGACGGTGGATACGGCTGGACACCGCCGGGCTGGTCAGGCTGATCTGCTGGGCGATCTCCTTCACCGGCATACGGGCATTTTTCTGCATCAATTGGATGATTTTGCGATCCAATTCGTCCATGGGTGACCTCCTTGCGACAACTTTTTGTTCAATGCGCACAAAAAAATAAAATGAAGAAAATAATGCTTGTGCAGAACAACAAAAGAGGAAAACGACTCCATTCGACCGTTGCCGCTGAATAAAGTAAAGCATTTCTGGCCTAATTATAATAAAATGAAAACAAAATTACAAGATGTTCGTTTGACATTTCAGCCGAAAACTGTATAATTATAACCATAACAAAGACATTCACTGACCTTTATATACTTTCCCACCCCTCTATGCACAAAGGCCCGCTTTCCAGCGGGCTTTTGTGTTATACGGGTTTTGTGTGGTATAATGGGTCAAAAGGGGGATCACACCATGACACAAACCTTTGATCCGGCCGCGATCACGGCCCAGAGCCGTCAGGCCGCCGAAGAATTGCTGGCCGCGGCCAAACTTCGCCCGGGGGATCTCTTTGTGGTGGGCTGTTCCAGCAGCGAGATCGTGGGCGGCCATATCGGCAAGGACAGCAGCATGGAAGCCGCCGCCGCGGTGCTGGCGGGTATTCTGCCGGTGGTGCAGGAGCACGGGCTGTATCTGGCGGCCCAGTGCTGCGAGCATCTGAACCGGGCCATTGTACTGGAACGGCAAGCCGCCGAAAAGTACGGCTATACCGAGGTCAACGCCATCCCGCAGCCCCACGCCGGGGGCAGCTGGGCCACCAACTGCTGGCAGAAATTCCAGGACCCCGTTCTGGTGGAGGAAGTCCGCGCCAGTGCCGGCATTGACATCGGCGGGACCCTCATCGGCATGCACCTGCGCCGTGTGGCGGTGCCGGTGCGGCTCAGTCTGAACAAGATCGGCTGTGCCAATATTTTGTGTGCACGCACCCGTCCGCCCTACATCGGCGGTTGCCGTGCGGTTTATCAGGAAAGGTGATTCGATTGCTTAATCAGGAAACCGTGGCCCGTATGGCCGAAAATGTTGCCCGCATCCGGGAAGAGATCAACCAGGCTGCCCGGGAGGCCGGGCGCTACCCGGACGACATTCTGCTGTGCGCGGCCTGCAAGACCCGCACGGTGGAGGAGGTCCGCGCCAGCGCCGACCTGCCCATTGATGTGTTCGGTGAAAACCATGTCCAGGAACTGGTGGAAAAGTACGACGCCGGCGCTTACGGCGACAAGCTGGCCCACTTTATCGGCCACCTGCAGACCAACAAGGTCAACAAGGTGGTGGGCCGTGCGGCCCTGATCCAGAGTGTGGACAGTGTGCGCCTGCTGGACAAGATTGACCGTGCCGCCGAAGCCGCCGGGCTCAAGCAGCAGGTTCTGGTGGAGGTGAACATCGGCGGCGAGGCTTCCAAGAGCGGCGTGGTAGGGGAGAAGGAACTGTGGAACCTGCTGGACCAGGCCACCGCCCGGGACCATGTGGAGCTGCGGGGCCTGATGGCCATTCCCCCGGCTGATGCCACCGAGAGCCAGACCCGCGCTTTTTTCTCGGATATGCGGGAACTGCTGAACCACGCCCGGGAACAGTACGGCGTGGGACTGACCGTTCTGTCCATGGGGATGAGCGGGGACTTCATCGCCGCCATCAAGGAAGGCGCCACCATCGTGCGCATCGGCACCGCCATTTACGGTGCCCGGGATTACTCCAAATAACCTTGCCCCAATAACACAACGGCCCGACCGGATGTCAAGTTCCGGCCGGGCCGTTTTTTATTCGATCTGTATGCCGCTGCTGTCCAGCAAAGCCACCACGTCGGGAAAGCTGAACCGGGCGCCTTTCATCCGGTTGTCGGCGGGATTGATGGCGTATGCTTCCGCCATGCGGAAGTCGGCTTTCTGCAAATCGCACCGGGTAAAGCTGGTGCGGCCCAGGGGCACGCCGTGGAATCCCGCCCCGGTGAGCTTGCAGTCGTCAAACACGCATTCCCGGAACTCACAGCTGGAAAAGTCAAACCCAGCCAGGGCCATGCCGGAAAACTCATTGTACTGGAACACACAGTTTTTCAGCCTGGCAAAGGGCTGCACCAGGGCGCTGCGTCCCTGCAGCCCGCCCCAGGAGATGCCCCGGAAGGCACATCCTTCCATGACGGCATCCTTCATCAGGCAGAAGCTGAACACCACCGCCGAAAACTGGCACCGCAGGAACCGGCAGCCGGAAAAGGTACAGTTCTGCACCCGCACCCCGTTCCAGCGGCAGCCCTCAAAGGTACAGTCGATAAATTCGGTGTCCCGCAGTTCGGCACCGGGGGCAAAGGCGGACAGGACCTCGCCCTGCCGCCGCAACTTGGCAGCCATCAGAATTCCTCCTCGTGTTCCTTGAAAAAGTCATAGTAGGCCCGCACGTTTTCCAGCTCGGTCCAGCGGCGGGGCCGCACCGGGTTGCTGTCCAGATCATACACCCGCGCCCCCGGCATGGCCAGCAGGAAAGGGGAGTGGGTAGCCAGGACGAACTGGCAGCCGTAAAAGCGGGCGGATTCCTGCAAGAACTGGGCCAGCTCCATCTGCCGCCGGGGCGAAAGGCTGTTTTCCGGTTCATCCAGCAGGTACAAGGCACCGTCCCGGATCTTCCGGGTGAAGAATAGGAAGGCACTCTCCCCGTTGGAATGGGTACGCACGTTGGGCATCACCCGACGCCGGGCATACCGGGACTGGCTGGTGCGGCGGGCCTCCGCCACCTGTTTCAGCCGGTCGTAATCCTCCAGACTGTGCATCCGGAATTGAGCGTTGCGGGCATCCTTGGCCTCAGCCAGCAGTTCATCCCGGCGCCGGTCCACCCCCTCGTTGATGGCCCGCATGTCCAGCATGGTGTCGAACACGTCGTCACTGGTCAGGATGCAGCTGGTATCGGGCAGGGGATGGAGCAGATGAGGGCTGCACAGCTGGCAGTAGGGCTTGAAAAAGCTGGTGCCGTTGAATGGGGCGCCCCGGCGCAGGTGCAGGGTTTCGGCCATCACGTTCAGGGCGGTGGTCTTGCCCGACCCGTTGCCGCCGTACAGGATGGTGATATCCGCCAGGTCCAGAGCATGCAGACCCCGCTGGGGGAAGATCTGGAAGGGGTAGAAGGAATCGTAGCAGGTCCGCTGGAACCCGGCAAAGAAGAGCCATTCCGCCTCTTCGGTGGCAAAATGGAAGGTGGAAAGATAGATCATGGCGCACCTCGCCTGCAACACAAAAAGACCCGCGGCATGCCGGGGCACACCGCGGGAAGTACGGGTCCTGCCCGTTTGGTTCGGTTTTCTTACTTGGTGCCGAAGATACGGTCACCGGCGTCGCCCAGGCCGGGCACGATGTAGCCCTGGCTGTTGAGCTTTTCGTCCAGCGCGCCCACATAGATGTCCACATCGGGGTGGGCTTCATGCAGGGCGTTCAGGCCCTCGGGAGCGGCCAGCAGGCCGATGAACTTGATGTGCTTGGCGCCGCGCTTCTTGATCTGGGTGATGGCGTCCTTGGCGCTGCCGCCGGTGGCCAGCATGGGGTCCAGAACCAGCACTTCCCGCTCGGCAATGTCCTTGGGCAGCTTGCAGTAGTATTCCACCGGCTCCAGGGTCTCCTCGTTGCGGTACAGGCCGATGTGGCCCACCTTGGCAGCGGGGATCAGGTTCAGCATGCCGTCCACCATGCCCAGACCGGCGCGCAGGATGGGAACCAGCGCCAGCTTGCGGCCGGCCAGCACCTTGGTGCGGGCCAGAGCGATGGGGGTCTCCACCTCCACTTCCTCGGTGGGCAGGTCGCGGGTGGCTTCGTAGCAAAGCAGCATGGCCACTTCGCTGACCAGGTCGCGGAATTCCTTGGTGCCGGTGTTCCGGTCACGCAGCAGGCTGATCTTGTGCTGGATCAGGGGATGATCGACGATTTCAACAACGCTCATAGTGGTAGCTCCTTATTTGTGAATGATATGTTCAACTGCCCGGCAGTATGGGGTACGGGTTCAGCGGTTTTCCAGGGCGGTGATCTTTTCCACCCGGCGCTCATGGCGGCCGCCCTCAAAGGGGGTGTTCAGGAAAAGGTCCACAATGGACAGCGCCAGGCCTTCGCCCACCACACGGCCGCCCATGCACAGGGCGTTGGCGTCATTGTGGCGGCGGGTGAATTCGGCGCTGAAGGTGTCGCTGCAGCAGCAGGCGCGGATGCCGTGGATCTTGTTGGCGCAGATGGACATGCCCACGCCGGTGCCGCAGCACAGGATGGCAGCCGAGCACTCACCGGCGACCACCGCGTCGCAGGCCGGGGCGGCCAGGTCGGGGTAGTCACAGCTTTCGGTGCTGTGGGTGCCAAAGTCGCGGCAAGCGATGCCCTGGCTTTCCAGATGGGCTTTGATGGCTTCTTTCAGCGCAAAGCCGCCGTGATCGGCAGCCAGCGCCACAGGGGCGGTGCGGAAATCCTTCATACTTTCTGTACTCCTCTTATTGTTTACACATGGTTCTGTGCCCGGGCTTCCCGTTCGGCCCGTTCCCGCTCGGCCTGGCTCAGCCGGTGATACTCCGGCAGCAGCCGGGCAGGGGGCACGGCAAGTCCGTTTTCCCACATCCGGCGGGCGGCCAGTGCCACACCGGCCCCACGCAAAACACGCAGAGGCGCCGGGCAGTCCAGCACGCCGTCGGCAGTTCCAAACCTATTGTAACACAACCCGGCGCCGTCGCCAACAAAAATCAGCGGCTTTTTGCAGTCGGCCACAAATTTTTCCAGGCTGTCCACCGGTGCGGCGGCATCGGGGGTCAGCCGCTCACGGGTGGCCAGGTCGAACCCGGCCCAGTAGACCTGACCCCGGCGGGCATCCAGAGCGCCCACCACGGTACCCTCGCCGCTCATGCCGCAGGCCAGAGCTTCCAGGGTGGACACCCCGGCGCAGGGCACATCCCGGTCAAAAGCCAGCCCCTTGACCGCCGAAAGCCCGATGCGCAGCCCGGTAAAGCTGCCCGGTCCGGCGGTCACCCCGAACAGGTCGATGTCCCGGCAGCGCAGGCCGCAGGCTTTCAGGGCCGCGTCCACCATGGGGAGCACCGTCTCGCTGTGGGTCAGGCCGGTGTTGGTGTTGCATTCATACAAAAGAGTTTCGTCCCGCATCACCGCCACGGCGGCGGTGCGCCCGGCGGTATCGATGGCCAGAATGTTCATGGTTTCCTCCCTTTACGCCGGGTCTTCAATGGTGATCCGGCGGGTGGTGTCGTCCAGGCGCTCGATGTGGATGCGCATAGGATGTTCCAGCGCCAGGATATCGGCGCAGTTTTCGCTCCACTCGGCGGCCACAATGGCTCCGCTGTCCAGGTAATCGTAGAACCCGGCGGAAGCCAGGTCGTTTTCGGTATGGATGCGGTACAGGTCAAAGTGAGCCAGCGGCCGGGGGCCGCGGTAATAGTTCACAATGGCAAAGGTGGGGC
>CAUEKL010000095.1 GCA_959018215.1 uncultured Gemmiger sp. | reverse complement strand
CTCTGGCCCTGGCCGCCCTGCTGGGCATCCTGCTGCCGGGCCTTTGTATGTAGATCGTTCCTCGTATTGCTCTCCACCTTCCGCTTGGTCTTGTGCGGGGACTTTCCCGCCATGCCTGCTATTATAGCGGCGGCGGGGTGCGGATTGTGGCGGGGCGTGTCGCACCGGTCCCGGTTTTGGAAAAACAGCGGCAGAAAAGCAGAAATGCCGCAGCCCGGGCTGCGGCATTTCCATATATGGGAAGAGAGGGAAACGCAATTATTCTTCGGGTTTGACCATCCCCACCAGGTCAAACTTTTCGGTGGAGATGACCACTTCGTAGTCATCCTTGGCCGGTTTGGGATACTTGACCCAGATGGTGCGGTCGGACATGTTGTAGTACCAGGCACAGTCGGCGGCGTCGAAGGCTTCCCGCACGATGGTGCGCTGTACCGGCTTGCCGTCCACCGTGACCCAGTAGGCGCCCTTGGCCTTGCTGACCAGGCGCAGGGTCAGGCTGTTGACCGTGTCGGCATAGCTGCCGGTCTTGCGGAAGGCGATGGTGGTACGGTCGCCGGCAGTGAGGGTGATGGCGGTGCGGGAGAAATTGCCCTGCGTGGACTGCTCGGTGTGGCCGGCGTCGTCATACAGCACGAAGGAGGTATCGGTCTCGGCGGCGATGAGCAGGTCCAGATGGCGCAGGGTGTCGCTCTCGATGTGCTTCACATCCTCGCTGGTGACAAAGACGCCGGAGCCCCGCAGGAACATGGGGATGGAGCCCAGGTCCACCGGCACTTCAATGGTCTGGCCGCCCGCGTAGGGGCGCAGGTTGTCGTTCATATCGTACCAGGTGGTACCGGCAGGCAGGTAGACGGTGCGGGTCCTGGCGCCCTTTTCCACCACGTTGGCCACCAGCACCGCAGGACCGAACATAAAGGTCAGGTTCTCATCGGAGTAGCAGGCGGGATCGTCGGGGAATTCCAGGAAGAGCGGGCGCATGGCGGGCATGCCGTCCTGGTTGGCCTCGTACATCAGGGAGTACAGGTAGGGCAGCATCCGGTAGCGCAGGGCGTAGGCGGCGCGGATGTAGTCGTTGTTCTCCTCATACATCCAGGGCTGGGTGACGGTGTTGTCGTCGTTGGCGGAGTTCAGGCAGAACCGGGGCTGGAAGATGCCGCTCTGGATCCAGCGCAGCAGCAGCTCGGCTTCGGGGGCGCCGCCCGCAAAGCCGCCGATATCGCAGCCCATGTTGGCGCAGCCGGACAGGCCCATGCCCAGAATGGTGGCAATGTTGAACTTGACGGTGCGCCAGTCGGTAAGGTTGTCCCCGCCCCAGACCTGGGCATACCGCTGGATACCCGCAAAACCCGCCCGGTTGATGATGTAGGGACGCTCCCCGGGGTAGACTTCGGCCAGGGCCTGCTTGCCCACATAGGCCATCAGGTTGGAGTGCATGATCTTCAGGTCGGCCATGGTGCCCTTTTCGCCCTCAAAGTCGCACTGGGCGTCCCGATCCTCCACGCCGTCCATCTCGCAGTTGTCGTTCCAGACGGTCTTGGCACCCAGTTCCAGCACGTTCTTCTTGAGCAGCTCTTTCCAGGTGTTGCGGCCCTTCTCCCCGGTGAAGTCGAAGAAGCGGCCTTCCCCGCCCCACCAGCGGCCGTAGTAGTCGCCGTTGCCGTTGGGGTTCTTGATGAAGACGTCGTTTTTCTCAAACAGGTCCCGGTAAGGGTGGTTTTTCAGAATGCCGGGCTTGAGGTTGGGGATGACGTTGATGCCCATGGCGTTCATCCTGGCAAAGAAGCCTGCCGGGTCGGGGAAGCGGCGGTGGTTCCAGTTGAACACATACCGCAGGTTGTCCTCCTCGCCGCTGGTGTAGCCGGAAGCCAGCCAGAAGTTGTCGATGAGGACCCCTTCCTTTTTGTGCTTGTCGATGACCTTGTAGATCTCCTCGTCGCAGTCCTGTTCCAGCTCGGCGTAGTACATGGTGGAAGCGCAGTAGCCCAGGGACTGTTTGGTGGGCAGGGCGCTGCGGCCGGTGAGCAGGGTGTAGTGGTCCAGCACCGCCGCCATGGAAGGTCCGTTGAGCAGGAAGAGGTCGATGTCCCCGCCGTCGGTCTGGTAGTAGCAGTAGCGGTCCCAGTAGCCGGAAATCTCCTGGCCCATATCAAAGACGCTGTCGTAGGAGTTGTGGTAGAACAGGCCCAGAGCGTGGCGCTGTTCATCGTTCACCCGGATGTAGAACGGGATATGCTTGTACATGGGGTCGCCGCTTTCCGGATCATGGCCGATGGCGTCCTTGGGGGACATGCGCAGGCGGCGGCCCTTCTTGTCCAGATGGCCGGTCTTTTCGCCGAAGCCGTAGAAGTGGTCGTGGGCGCGGTCCATGCGGGAATAGTGGGACAGACGCCCCAGCTGGTCCTTCTCAAAGGCACGCTCCCGCAGGTCCTGGTAGATCAGTTCCCCGTCGGCGGTGTACAGCAGCATGGAGAAGGGGCATTTTCGGAACACCAGCTTGAGGGTGGCGGTGCGGAAGGTCAGGGTCTTGTCGGTCTCCTCGCAGGGGACGTCCAGGGCGGTGATGCGGGTACGCTCCCCCGCCAGCAGGGTGTCCATCCGGTCGGGCCAGGCGGTGGTGACCAGGGTGTAGGATTCTTCTTTGAAACGGCGGTCGAAAGAGACCCGCACACGGATGATGTCGTCGGTCATGAAAACCAGCATCACGTCGGCGTTGTCGCCATGGATGCGGTAGCCGTTTTCGGTTTTTTCCACCGACTGGAAGTGTTTGAGCAGCATAAAAATCCTTTCCGGCCTTTACATGCCGATGAGGTCGAAATCTTCAAAAGAAACGGTCAGGGTCAGGTCCTTGCGGGGGTTGGGATACTTGATGAGCACGGCCTTCTTGGTCTGGCTGTAGTACCAGCCGGACTCGGCGGCCTCGAACTTGCGGCGGTTGAGGAAGTGTTCCAGCTTGGTATCCCCCAGCGCCACCCAGAAGGGGCTGCGGTCCTTGCGGATCATCTCCACCGTGACACGCTCCACGAAGTCGGTGTAGCTGCCGGCGGCGGCAAAGGCCACCTTGACCACGTCGGTGCCGGTCATGGAAATTTCGGTCTTGCGGAACACGCCCTTCTTGAAGTCGTTGGTCACGCCGTCGTCGTCGTACAGGGTGTAGGTGCTCTCCTTGCCGGGGGCCAGGATCAGGTGCAGGTCGGTCATGTGGTCGTTGGCCATGCTCATGAGCTGGTTGTCCGCCATGGGAATGACGGCGCCCTCCCGGATGAACATGGGAATGGTGGTGATGTCCACCGGCACCTCGATGGTCCGGCCGCCCTCATAGCAGGCAAAGTTGTTGTTCCAGTCGTACCACTTGCAGCCCGCAGGCAGGTAGACCTTCCAGGTCTTGACGCCGGGCTCGATGACGTTGGCCACCAGGATATCCCGGCCGAACATGAATTCAAAGCTCTCGTCGTAGACCTTGGGGTCATCCTGGAACTCGTACACCAGGGGACGCATGATGGGCGCGCCGGTCTGGTTGGCCTCGTACTCGGCGGAGTAGAGGTACGGGGTCATGCGGTAGCGCAGCAGGATGGCATCCCGGATGATATCGGCGGAACCGCGGTACATCCAGGGCTCGGTGACGGTGTTGTCGTTGCTGGCGGAATGGATGGAGAACCGGGCCTGGAAGATGCCGTTCTGCACCCAGCGCACAAAGAGTTCTTCCTCCGGAGCGGGGCCGTGGAAGCCGCCGATGTCGGCGCCCTCGTTGGGCTGACCGGACAGGCCCATGCCGGTGATGATGGGGATGTTGTAGCGCAGGGTCTTCCAGCTGGTGAAGTTGTCGCCGCACCAGGTCTGGGCGTACTTCTGGATACCGGCGGAACCGCTGCGGCAGACGATGTAGGGGCGGGCATCGGGGTTGTGCTCCACCACCGCTTCGGCGCCGATCTTGCACATGAGGGTGCTCATGATGGGCTTGAGCTGGCCGATGGTGCCGCCCTTGCCGTCAAAATCACAGCGGCAGTCCTTGTCCAGCAGGCTGTCGTACTCGCAGTTGTCGTCCCAGATGGAATCGGTGCCCACGTCGATGATGTTCTCGGTGAGGTATTCCTTCCAGACCTTGCGGCCCACCGGGCTGGTGTAGTCCCAGAAAGCGCCGTCGCCGCCCCACCATTTGCCGACGCCGTAGGTGTCCTCGGCGGAATCCTTGACGAACACGCCCTTGGCGTTGAACTCATCGAACCAGGGGTGGCACAGCAGCACGCCGGGCTTGACGTTGGGCACGTTCTGGGCACCCTTCTCGTTCATGGCCCGGAAGTAGGCCCGGGGGTCCTTGAACCGGTCGGTGTTCCAGGTAAAGACGCAGCGCTTGTTCTGGTAGCTGGTATAGCCGGAGGAGAGGTGGAAGCCGTCGATGGGGAAGCCTTCCTCCTTGATGGTGTCGATGAAGCCCAGCACCGCCTCGTCGCTGTCCTTTTCCAGCTCGGGATAATACATGCTGGACCCCTGGTAGCCCAGGGCCCGCTTGGGCAGCAGGGCCGGGCGGCCGGTCAGGCGGGTGTAGTTGTCCAGCACCCGGCGCAGGGTGTCGCCGGCCAGCAGGAACAGGTCGATGTCGCCGCCGTCGGCCTGCCAGTAGGTGTAGCGGGACCAGTAATTGCTCTTCTCGCAGCCCATATTGAAGACGGACTCATAGAAGTTGTTGTAGTACACGCCCACAGCCTTGGCAGTGGTGCGGTTCAGCCGGATGTAGAAGGGAATGTGCTTGTACAGGGTGTCCATGATGCCGGCGTCATAGCCCATGGCGTCGGTGGCGCGCTCCCGCAGGAAATGCTTGTTCTTGTTCAGCTCGCCGGTCTTTTCGCCGAAGCCGTAGTAGCAGTCGTCCTCATTCATGGCGCTGTAATGGGTGATGCGGCGGTTGGCATCCAGGGTGTAGGGGGTGCCGGCCAGGTCGCTGTACAGCAGGTCGCCGTCCTTGTTGTACAGACGGAAGCCCAGGGGGTCCTTGCAGAACTCCAGCCGCACGGCGGCGGTGGTGAAGGTGATGCCGGTGTCCGTCTCGGTGACGGCGGGCTCCACCGGCTGCAGGCGGGTACGCTCCCCCTCAAACAGGCTGTCCAGGCGATCCTCCCAGGCGGTGGTGGCCAGCACATAGGATTCCTCGGCCAGCTCCTTATCGAAGGAAACCCGCACACGGACGATCTCGTCGGTGACAAAGCAGACCTTGATGTCCGCACAGTTGGTATGGATCAGGAAGCAGCCGTCCAGGCGGTCCATCCCGCGAAATTCTTTGCAAAGATACATGGAGTACTCCTCTCTCCGTTGAAGATTGGCAGGTTGCGCACAAACAGCAGCAGCCTCCGACCCGGATTTTCGTACAGTCGGAGGCTCTGCGCCCGCGGCCGCTCACGCCGCCGCGGAAAGGGGTTCAGATCAGGCCCACCAGAAGGTGTCCACCAGACCGCACAGGTACGGCACGATCATGGGGATGGCGGGGATGAAGGTGATGAGGAACAGGGCCACCACCATACCGCAGAACAGCGGGATGATGTACTTGGTCACGCCCTCGATCTTGACTTTGGCAACACCGCAGCCCACGAACAGGCAGGAGCCCACAGGCGGGGTGACGGAACCGATGCCCAGGTTGGTGATGAGCATGAGGCCGAAGTGGACCGGGCTCATGCCGATGCTGGTGGCGATGGGCAGGAAGATGGGGGTGAAGATCAGAACGGCGGGGGTCAGGTCCAGGAACATGCCCATGACCAGCAGGAAGACGTTCATGATGAGCAGGATGACGTAGCGGTTGTCGGAGATGCTCATGAGGCCTTCGCTGATGGCGGCGGGGATGCCGGAGTAGGACATGACGTAGGACATGATGGAGGAAGCCGCGATCAGGAACAGGATGGTGGCGGAGCTCTTCATGGTGTCGGCCAGCATATCGTAGTAGGTCTTGACCGACAGTTCCCGGTAGAGGATGCCCAGCAGGGTGCAGTACAGGCACATGACCACACCGGCTTCGGTGGCGGTGAAGAAGCCGCCCAGGATGCCGCCCATGACGATGATGACGGCCAGCAGGGACGGAATGGCGTCGATCCAGATGCGCAGGGCGGAGGCGTCCTCCTTGACGGTGGAGGCCTTATAGCCCTTCTTGACGGCCAGGAAGATGGCCAGCACGGCCACGCAGATGCCCAGCAGGATGCCGGTGAGGTAGCCGCCCATGAACAGGGCTGCCACAGAAACGCCGCCGGCGGTGATGGAGTAAAGGATCAGGGGACCGGACGGGGGGATCAGGATGCCGGTGGGCGCCGCGCAGATGTTGACGGCGGCGGAGTAGTTGGGGTCGTAGCCTTCCTCATCTTCCAGAGGGCTGAGGATGGAGCCCATGGCGGAGGTGGCGGCCACGGAGGAGCCGGACACAGCGCCGAAGAACATGCTGGCCAGCACGTTGGTGGCGGCCAGGTAGCCGGGGATCTTGCCCACCAGCAGGCGTGCCAGACGGATCAGGCGGCGGGCAATGCCGCCCTTGTTCATGATGTTGCCGCCCAGGGTGAAGAAGGGCAGGGCCAGCAGGGCGAAGGAATCCAGGCCGGAGAAGCAGCGCTGGGCCGCGATCAGGGCGAAGATATCCGCCGGCATGCTGAACAGGGCGGTGACGATGGACGCGATGCCGATGCCGGCGGAAATGGGCACGCCGGCCAGCAGCAGGACGAAGAACGAGCCGAACAGGCACAAAGTGGCTTGAATGACCATCAGTTGTTGCCTCCCTTCTTGTCAATGTAGAGCTGAACGTACTTGAGCACCCGGGCCAGCACGATGAAGGCACCGGAGATGGGCAGCACCGAGTACAGGAAGGAGTACGGCAGGTGCATGACCGAAGAGACGTTCAGGGCGTTGGTGGCCAGCTTGAAGCCGCCGTAGATAAAGACGTAGCAGACGAAGAACAGGATCATCGCTTCGATGAAGATGTTCAGCAGCACCGCAGCCACCCCCTTGACCCGGTCCTTGACCAGGTCCAGAGCCAGGTGTTCGTCGCGGTAGAAGCAGTAGGCCGAACCGATCAAAGACGCCCAGATCAGAACATAGCGCAAAAATTCATCGGTCACGGTGGAGGGGTCGTTGAGGATCATACGGGTGAAGATCTGCCAGGTACCGCCCAGCAGCAGAGCAAACATGGAAAGCGCCAGCAGGAAACGCATGACGGTGTCCAGAATTTTATCGAATTTTTTCACAAGCTCATCTCCTCTCACAGGATACAGGCCGGCAGGGGGCCTGCGGTTTCACGGCGCAGAAGGCGCTCAGCCTTCGGCCTGGATGCGTTCCACATATTCATACACTTCCGGGGACTCGGTCTTCAGGTCATCATAGATGGACTGGCAGGCCTCCTGGAAGGCGGCGGTGTCCACATCCCGGACCAGTTCCACGCCCTTGGCCTCGGCATCGGCCAGGACCTCGTTCTCAAAGTCGGTCCAGGCGGTCTTGTAATCCTCGGTCATGGTCTTGGCGCACTCGGTCATGATCTGGCGCTGGTTGTCGGACATTTCGTTCCAGGTCTTGGTGGAGATGAGCAGAATGTCGGGGATGCGGGTGTGTTCGTCGAAGCAGTAGTACTGGGTGACGTCGGCGTGGTCGCGCAGGGCGGTGACGTTGTTTTCGGCGCCGTCAATAACACCCTGCTGCATGCCGGTGTAGATATCGGAGTAGCCCATGACGGTGGCGGAACCGCCCAGGGCGTTCATCATGTCAATGGCCATCTGGGAGTCCATGGTGCGGATGCGCAGGCCCTTCAGGTCCGCCGGGGTGCGGATGGCCTTGTCGGCGGTGTAGAAGGAACGGGCGCCGGAATCCATCCAGGTCAGGCCCATGAAGCCCTTGTCGGCAGTGAGCTGGTACAGATCCTGGGCGATGTCGCCGTCCATGACCTTGTAGTAGTGCTGCTGATCATTGAAGACATAGGGCACCGAAAGCACGTTCCACTCGCTCTGGAAGTTGCCCAGGGTGGACGCGGAGACCTTGGCCATGTCCAGGGCGCCGGCGCGGATCTGGGTGATGTTGTCCGTCTCGCTGCCCAGCACGCCGTTGGGGAAGATCTCGATGTTGATGGTCCCGTTGGACTTTTCCTTCACGTCCTCGGCAAAGGCGGTCAGGGCAATGTGCACCGCATGGTCCTCCGCCAGGCCGTGGGACAGGGTCAGGTTGAACACCTTCTCCTCCCCGCTGTCGGTGGACGTTCCGGCCGTTTCGGCGCCGCCGCAGCCGGTCAGCGCCAGGCACAGCGCGGCCGCGACTGCCGCCAGGCGCAGTCCAAAACGCGTTTTTCTCATAATACAAATCCTCCTTTTTCCTGCACCTCCCTGCCGGGAGGGCTGTTTACCAAAAAATTCCCCGTGGCCTCCTTCCTGTTGGATTTCTATTGCAACCGGTCCGACGCGGAAACCGCTGTGTTCCCCGC
>CAUEKL010000094.1 GCA_959018215.1 uncultured Gemmiger sp. | reverse complement strand
TCTTGTTGTCCCAGATGATGTCGTTGCAGTCATGCAGGCTGGTGGTGGCGGGGGCGGTGACCAGCTTTTCCAGCGGGGTCATGAACTCGGTCACCTTCAGGTCGGTAGACATGCGGGACAGGCGGTAATCGCGGGAAGCCACGATGCCCAGCAGCTTGCCGTGGGGGGTACCGTCGGCGGTGATGGCCACGGTGGAATGGCCGGTGCGGGTCTTCAGGTCCAGCACGTCGGCCAGGGTGGCTTCGGGAGGCAGGTTGGAGTCGCTGGTCACAAAGCCCTTCTTGTAGGCCTTGACCCGACGCACCATGTCGGCTTCCTCCTCGATGGTCTGAGAACCGTAGATGAAGGAAACGCCGCCCTGCTTGGCCAGCGCGATGGCCAGCTTTTCACCGGAGACGGACTGCATGATGGCGGAAACCATCGGGATGTTCATTTCCAGCGGGCATTCTTCCTCGCCTTTGCGGTACTTGACCAGCGGGGTACGCAGGCTCACCGCATTGGGCACACATTCGGAAGAGGAATACCCCGGCACCAGCAGATATTCACCAAACGTGCGGGACGGTTCAGAAAAATAGTACGCCATAAACACTCTCCTTAAACAGTTCACAAAACCAATATACTTTCGGTCCCGTCGCCGTGCCCGAAAGCGCAGCAGCGGGCGGGTCTATGCTTACCCTCGATTGTACCACATCCGTGGACAAAATACAAAATTTTACGGCAAAAATCTTTTTGGGTGCCCGGTATAAAAAGTTGTGAAATATGCCGGGGATACAAATATCAAGGTATGACTTTTTCCTTTGGTGACATAGTTACGGAAGAATTGCAAAAATGCGGGTATGATAGTACCATACTGAAAGGGGAAACCCAAACACCATACAAAAAACGGAGGTTATCAACCATGTCTGTTCTTCATATCACGACCGCTACTTTTGAAAACGAAGTGCTGCACAGCGACAAGCCCGTCCTGCTGGACTTCTGGGCCAGCTGGTGCGGTCCCTGCCGTATGGTGGGCCCCATCCTGGATGAGATCGCCGCCGAGCGCAGCGACATCAAGGTCTGCAAGATCAACGTGGACGAACAGCCGGCTCTGGCCGCGCAGTTCGGCGTCATGAGCATTCCCACCCTGGTTGTCGTCAAGAACGGCCAGGAGGTCAACCGGTCCGTGGGCGCTATGCCCAAGGCCCGTATCCTGGCTCTGCTGTAAACAAGCCCGCAAAAGCACGTTCCGCTTCGGCGGGGCGTGCTTTCTGTGTTTTCAGCCGTCCCCCCGCAGTGTCCGCAGCTTGTCCGGGTCGGTCAGTTCCACCGTCCCGCGGGACAGCTTCACCATACCTTCGCTCTGGAAATACCGCAGCATCCGGGTGACCACCTCCCGGGCGGTGCCCAGATGGTTGGCAATCTTCTCGTGAGTGAGCTTCAGCACGGTGGTTCCGTCCAGCTCGCTTTCCTCCAGCAGGAACCCGGCCAGCCGCCGGTCGAAGCTGCGGAACATGACCTGCTCCATCAGCCACATCACATCCGAAAGCCGGGTGCTCATGATCTCGTTGGTGTAGTTGGCCACAGCGGCCGATTCCTTCATCACCGACTTGTACACGTCGGGAGGGATGATGTACATCTCACTGTCTTTCTCTGCCTCGATGGTCACATCGAACTGGATGCTGGGCATCATGCAGGAAGCCGCCAGCAGGCAGGCATCCCGCTCAAACAGGCGGTAGAGGGTGATCTCCCGCCCTTCTTCTGAAAGGTAATACGCCCGCAGCTGGCCGCTGCGCACCACCAGGTATCCCAGGCAGTCCGCCGCGCCGTCATGCACGATGGTGCCCTGGGGGGCTTTGCGCAGCACGGCAGCCCCGCGCAGGGTCTGCTGCTGGGCAGGGGTCAGCTGATCCCATACCGGGAACAAGGTTTCAAACGGCAAGGCCGTCACCTCCTTACTACCTGCCAGTATAGCCAAAAACCACAGCCCCGTCAAATCCCATTCCTGCACAGAAAGGAACCTTTCCGATGCAATATCTCATCTCTTTCCTGGAAGGCATCATCACCTTTGTTTCGCCCTGCCTTCTGCCCATGCTTCCCATCTATGTATCCTACTTTGCGGGGGGCCAGCGCAGTATGCGCAAGACCCTCACCGGAGCCATTGGCTTTGTGCTGGGCTTCACCCTGGTCTTTGTGGCTATGGGAGCCCTGGCCGGTACGGTGGGAGGCTTCCTCAAGTCCCACCAGACCATCGTCAACCTGGTCTCCGGTGTGGTGGTCATCCTGTTCGGCCTGAACTTCCTGGGCGTGCTGCGGGTGCAGCTGTTCCGGGGCGGAATGGCCGGTGGTACCGCTGTGCGTACCCCGGGCTTTTTCTCCTCGGTGCTCTTCGGACTGATCTTCTCCCTGGGATGGACGCCCTGTGTGGGAGCTTTCCTGGGCTCGGCCTTGCTGCTGGCTTCCCAGCAGGGGAGTGTCTGGACCGGCGTCCTGCTCCTGCTGACCTATTCCTTGGGGCTGGGCGTGCCCTTTGTGGCCAGTGCCCTGCTCATCGACGAACTCAAGTCCGCCTTTGACTGGATCAAACGCCATTACACCGTCATCAACCGCATCAGCGGCGGCTTTCTGGTGCTGGTGGGCCTGCTCATGGCCACCGGACTGTTGGGCCGCATGCTGGCGCTTCTGAGCTGAAAGGGGAGAACAGATGAACAAAAAAATCATTCTGCTGGTGGGAGTTGCTGCCTTTGCGCTGTTGATCACAGGAGCCTCTCTCCTGTATAAAGATCTGAGCGACGGCCGCACCCCGGATGATCTTCTGGTCAGCCAGGCAACACCGGTCCCGGCGGAGAGCCCGGAAGCAACTTCTGAACAGGCTGCACCCGACGCCGAAAGCGGGGAAGAGGCCGCCGCCCAGGCGGCTCCGGACTTCACTGTCTACGATGCTGACGGCAATGCTGTGAAGCTGTCTGACTTTACAGGAAAGCCGGTGGTGGTCAATTTCTGGGCCAGCTGGTGCGGGCCCTGCCAGAGCGAGATGGACGACTTCCAGCAGGCATACGAGGAACTGGGAGAGGACGTGCAGTTCCTCATGGTCAACATGACCGACGGCTCCCGGGAAACGGTGAATACCGCCGGAGATTTTGTGGCCGAAAAAGGCTACACCTTCCCGGTGTACTTTGACACCGACCAGAACGCCGCCCTGGCCTATTCGGTCTACTCGCTGCCGTCCACCTACCTCATCGACTCGGAAGGCAATGTGGTGGCCCGGGCAGTGGGCGCCATCAATCGAGAGACCCTGCAGACCGGCATCGACATGATCTACCAGGCTCAGCCGGTCGAGGAATGACCGCACTGCCTCCTGAACTTCCTTTCCAACAAGAACACCCGGAACCCCGGCGGACCCTCTCCGCCCGGTTCCGGGACTTTTTGCACATTGGTGTATTCCAGGGAAAATTTTGTAAAAAGATGGCCTCTTTTTTGTATTTTTATGCAAAATAAACATTCCGGCAGGGGGCAAAATCTTGACATTCATCTACCTTTTTGTTATACTAAGGCCAATCAATTTTCCGCAAAGACGCGCCGAGGGTCGACGGGCCCGAGGCGTTTTTCAAGGGCAAACAGTGTCCACATGGGTGTGGGCTTGTTTGCTTTTTGTCTTATTTGGGGAAAATCGGGCGGAATACCCTGTCCGCCTGTCATTACGGCCCGCGAGGACCGAGAGAAGGAAAGTGAGTGAGCCCTATGAACACGACAAAGAAGCTGATCAGCCTGGCGCTGTCCGGTGTCATGTGCGTGTCGCTGGCAGCCTGCGGCGGCAACGGCACCAGCACCACCGCCGAGGGGGCGGCCGTTTACCGGGAGCTGTACTCCAGCGAAGTGACCACCCTGAACTACCTGACCACCAGCCTGACCAATGAGTACGCCATCGGCGCCAACGTGGTGGACTGCCTGGTGGAGTATGACTCCTACGGCAACATCATCCCCTCCCTGGCCGAAAGCTGGGAGAGCAACGACGATATGACCGAGTGGACCTTCCACATCCGTCAGGGCGTCAAGTGGGTGGACAAGGACGGCAACGAGGTGGCCGATGTGACCGCCAACGACTGGGTCTCCACCGCCAAGTACGTCAACGATGCCCGCAACGCGGCGGATAACCAGTACATGTACTCCACCGGTGCAGTGGTGCACAACGCCCAGGCTTACTATGATTACACCGCCTACCTGCTGACCCTGGAGACCCTGGGCCTGGCCACCGGCGAAAATGCCGTGGATGATGCCGGTGATCCCATCGAAGTGGTGGACCCGGTGGATGCCGACAGCATCGGCGTCAAGGCTGTGGATGACTACACCCTGGTCTATACCCTGGATCAGCCCTGCCCCTTCTTCCTCAGCGTGCTGTCCTACACCTCCTACATGCCGGTGTACGGTCCCTTCCTGGAACAGTGCGGCGACCAGTTCGGTCTGGATAACGAAAACCTGCTGTACAACGGCGCCTACATCCTGTCCAGCTACCTGCCCCAGCAGGAGCGCGTGCTGACCAAGAACCAGTCTTACTGGGACAAGGACAACGTCTTTATCGATGAGATCCGCCAGACCTACAATGCCGAGGCCATCAACGTCAGCGTGTCCATGTACCAGGCGGATGAGAGCGACTACGCCGCCGTACCCTCCGACCTGCTGGACGCCATGCTGGCTGATGAGAGCACCGCCAACCTGGTCCACGGCTCCCGCCCGGACGTTTCCTTCAGCTACTTCTACAGCTTCAACTTCGACCCGCAGTTTGACGAACAGTACGAGCCGGAAAACTGGAAGCTGGCCGTCAACAACGAAAACTTCCGCAAGGCCGTCATGGCGGCGCTGGACCGGGTCAAGGCCCTGACCGTCAGCGAGCCCTACAATCCCTCCGACCTGCTGAACAACACCATCACCCCTGCCAACTTTGCAGTGGGCGGCGGCAAGGACTTCACCCAGTATGATGCTCTGCTGCCCTACACCCAGGGCGACAGCTTCGACGAAGCCAAGGCCATTGAATACCGGGATGCCGCCAAGGCGGAGCTGACCGCCGAGGGTGCCACCTTCCCCATCAAGGTCCTCATGCCCTACAACCCCAGCACCACCAACTGGGATAAGGAATGCCAGGTTGTGGAGCAGCAGATCGAGGGCGTTCTGGGTTCCGACTTCATCGACATCATCGTGCAGGCCGGCCCCGAGACCGGTTTCCTGTCCGCGGTGCGCCGCGGCGGTGACTACGCCCTGATGAAGTGCAACTGGGGTGCCGACTACGCCGATCCCCAGACCTGGACTGAGCCTTTCGTGGCCGACAACAGCTACGGCTTCTGGGATCTGAGCGAGGACCCCGAGACCCAGGCTCTGTTTGCCGCATACAGTGCTAAGGTGGAAGAAGCCGAGGCCATCTATGATGATGACGCCGCCCGCTACACCGCCTTTGCCGAGGCCGAGGCCATGCTGATCGACCATGCCATTGCCATTCCCTTCAGCGTTTCTGCCGGTGACGGGTACGTCATCTGCGACCTGAACCCCATGGAAGGGGAGTACGCTCCCTACGGTGTGGCCCTGCAGCGCTACAAGTACCAGCACCTGTATGATACTTCCATGAGCATGGACGAGTTCCAGACCGCTTACAAAGAGTGGGAAGAAGCCCGTGCCCAGGCCATTGCCACTTCGGAAGAATAAGCAGGCATCGCCCAAAAAGTTTTTCAAAACCGCCATACCCGCCGCGCCGGTGCAGTTTGTGCCGGCGCGGCGCGTGCGGTTTTGCGGCGGGGCCCGTGTTTTGGGCACGGACCCCGCCGCAAGGCCGTAAAACGCCGGATATCAGGATAATTTACAAAGGGAAAGGGGAAGGACCCATTGGCCAAGTACATGCTCAAGCGTGTGCTGCACGCGCTGGTGACCTTGTGCATTGTCATCGTCATCGTCTTTGTGCTGCTGCGCCAGATGCCGATTGAGGGCTACTTCAACAACTTCGATAAACTCAGCGACGCGCAGATCAAGGCCGGTCTGCAGCAATTGGGGCTGACCCAGCCGCTGCCCAAACAGGTGCTGAATTACTTCGTTCAGATCCTGCAGGGCAACCTGGGCGTCTCCAACAAATACCGGGAAGGCTATTCCATTGCCAAGATCATCGCCCAGAAAGCCCCCATCTCCATCGAGATCGGCCTGATCAGCTTTGTGGTCTCCCTGGTGGTGGGCATGCCTTTGGGCATTCTCATGGCCCGGTCCACCCGCACCCGCTTCAAGGTGTGGGATAAGATCGGCACCGTGCTCATCGTGGTTGTGCAGGCGGTGCCCTCGGCGGTCTATCATCTGCTCATCCAGCTGTACGGCAGTGAAATGCTGGGCGTGTCCATGCTGTTCAGCACACGCAGCCTGGAAACCTGGATTCTGCCTATCTTCTCCTTGTCCATCGGCAACATTGCCTATTATGCCATGTGGCTGCGCCGCTACATGGTGGATGAAGCCAACAAGGATTACATCCGCCTGGCCCGGGCCAAAGGCGTGCCGGCGGCCCGCATCAGCCGCGACCATGTGTTCCGCAACGCGGTGGTGCCGCTGGTGCAGTATATCCCCAACTCCATCCTGTTCACCCTGATGGGGTCGCTGTACGTGGAAAGCCTCTACTCCATTCCCGGCATGGGCGGCCTGCTGGTGCAGGTCATCAAGCTGCAGGACAACACCATGGTGCAGGCACTGGTCCTGATCTACGCCGCCGTGTCGGTGCTGGGGCTGCTCTTCGGCGATATTCTCATGGCCCTGGTTGACCCGCGGATCAGTTTCACCGGAAAGGAGGGGGCACGCTGATGACATTCCGCAGAATGAAAGCTGAGCAGCTGGAAACGGCGCTGAACAAAGACCTGCAGAAACAGACCGACCCCACCGCCGCCTACGCGGACCTGCCGGAAGAGGAACTCTTTACCCCCGCCGACTTCGACCATTCCCGTGCCGAGCGGGGCGGCTATTCCAACTATTCCTACTGGGGCGCCACCCTGCGCGCCTTCTTCAAAAACAAGGTGGCGGTGTTCTTCCTCTGCGTCATCGCGGTAGTGTTGCTGTTCACCTTCATCCAGCCCCTGCTGCCCAACCAGCACGACCCCAAGACCATCAACAACGATCCTCTCACCGGGGTACAGATCATCAACCGTGCCCCCGATTCGGAGTTCTGGTTCGGCACCAACTCCATCGGGCAGGATCTGTGGGCCCGTACCTGGGCCGGCACCCGTACCTCTCTGGGCATCGGTCTGGCCGTCGCCTGCTTTGAGGCTCTCTTCGGTACCCTCATCGGGGTGCTGTGGGGGTATGTGCGCAAGCTGGATACCTTCTTCACGGAACTCTATAACATCTTCGACAACATTCCCCAGACCCTGGTGCTGATTCTGGTTTCCTACATCATGAACCCTGGCGTGGGTACCATCATCTTTGCACTGTGCCTGACCGGCTGGCTGGACATGGCCCGGTTCATCCGCAACCAGATCGTCATCATCCGTGACCGGGACTACAACCTGGCTTCCCGGTGCCTGGGCACCACCACCGGCCGCATCGTCACCAAGAACCTGCTGCCTTACCTGGTGTCGGTCATTGCCCTGCGCATGTCCCTGGCCATTCCGTCGGCCATCGGCAACGAGGTCTTTGTCACCTACATCGGCATCGGCCTGCCCACCGATATCCCGTCCCTGGGCAACCTGGTCCAGGCGGGCCGTCTGCTCATGAGCCAGCCCAGCCTGCGGTATCAGCTGCTCTTCCCCACGGCGGTGCTGGCCATCATCACCATCAGCCTGTATGTGGTGGGCAACGCCTTTGCGGACGCTGCCGACCCCAAAAACCATGTGTAAGGAGGACACGAGCATGGCAAAAAATGATTCGGTCCTTCTTTCCATCCAGGACCTCAACTTCAAGTTTACCCTGCGCGGTCAGGTGCTCCACGCCATCCGGGGCATCTCCCTGGACGTGTACAAGGGCGAGAGTCTGGCCATTGTGGGGGAGTCCGGCTCCGGCAAGAGTGTGCTGGTCAAGACCCTCATGGGCCTGAACGACCAGAACGGCTATATTGAGAGCGGCAAGATCCTGTACAACGGTCAGGACCTGGCCACCTTCACCACCGACAAGCAGTGGCAGGCCATCCGCGGTCGGGAGATCGCTATGGTCCTGCAGGACCCCATGACCAGCCTGAACCCTCTGAAGACCATCGGCTGGCAGATCAAGGAGGCCCTGGAACTGCACCAGAACCTGCACGGTGCCGCGGCGGATGCAGCGGTGTGTGAGTTGCTGGCCGAGGTGGGCATTCCCGACCCCCAGCGCCGGGCCAAGCAGTACCCCCATGAATTTTCCGGCGGCATGCGCCAGCGGGTGGTCATTGCCATCGCTCTGGCCTGCCGTCCCAAAATGCTCATCTGCGACGAGCCCACCACCGCCCTGGGCGTGACCATCCAGGCCCAGATTCTGGGACTGATCAAGC
>CAUEKL010000093.1 GCA_959018215.1 uncultured Gemmiger sp. | reverse complement strand
CTTCAATATGTTCCGCTTGAAGCCTTCCGAAGACCTTTTTCCCCAGTTTGCTTTTGCCTGGGGAAAAAGGTCTTCGGAAGGCTTCAAGCGGAACATATTGAAGACAACTTCAATTGCAGAAATGGGGTATTCCATCGCTTGAATTCCCTCAGACACCTTTTCAATGCTCACACCGTAGTGGGCAATTTTGCCTTTTTTGACCAACTTGTCCATGCCGGTAAACAGTTCATCTTTCTGGTAAACAGAACTGGGAGGGCAGTGGAGAAGCACTAAATCCAGTTGCTCCGTGCCCAGCCTTTGGAGGCTACCGTCTATGAATTTTTCCATGTTTTCTGAGGTGTAGCCTTCTGCTGTGTGAGGATTCAATCCGCGCCCGCATTTTGTGACTACGGTGAAATGATTTTTATGGTTCTTCAGAAATTTGCCGATGGCCCGTTCGCTGTTTCCATCGTTATAGATATCGGCAGTATCAATGAGCGTGATGCCGCTTTCATAGCTGGCCTCCAAGATTTTCATGGCTTCCTGCTCATTGAAAGGTTCTCCCCACTTTGTTCCAAGCTGCCATGTTCCCAATCCGATTTCACTGACTTTATAACCAGTTTTTCCGAGTGTTCTTGTATTCATAATCTTGTGTCCCTTCTTCTGTACCCGTAAAGTGTTATGTTTTGGGTGTGTTTGCATTGCAATTAAAAAATATACTTTACTGCGGGATTCTTTATCGAATTTGTATTGCAAAATCTGCCAAAACCGCTATACTTGCATTATATATTTCTATGATTATCTTGACAAGTACGCATATTTTGTTTAGTAAGTGAAGTTTTTTTCACTGTTGGGAGGGATTCAAGTTATGGTGGAGAAAATCAAGGTTACCTGTGAGATGGAGGTCACCTTAAAGATGATTGGTGGAAAATGTAAACCGCTCATCTTGGATTGTCTCATTCGAAAAGGAACCAAACGATTTAGTGAACTGATGCGTGAGGTCACGCAGATTTCGCAGCGCACCTTGACCAATCAGCTTCGCGAATTGGAAGCGGATGGTTTGATTCAACGAAAAGTATATGCAGAAGTTCCCCCAAGAGTAGAATATTCCATAACGGAAAAGGGGAAATCTTTAGAAGAAATTTTGGAGCTGATGTGTGAGTGGGGAGAAAAAAACATGGATGATCGTTTTGAAATGACAAATCCTCAATGCGGTCAATCATAAACCTAATGGTTGATCGTTAAAAGAAGCCACCTTAAAGCAGCGAATGCTTTAAGGTGGCTTTTTGTTTTATCCACTAAACGTCAAGGCCAGTCAGGTCTCGTACATTAACGGAAGAATTTTATCCTGCACGATGCGAATCATGGATTGAATTCCTTCCGTCTTTACATTATTGGGACGGTAGGCAGCTACACAAGGATGCCCTACAGGCATCGGATTCAGTACAAAGAAATCAAGGCGATCCATATCTGGCAACGCAGTAAAACGAGGCCCCACAGAGTATATGAGCTGTACCCCCAAACCGCGTATCGTGAGCTGCAGTCCGGTAGTCATGTTCGTCACTGTAATCGTCCGGGACGGATGCAAATTGTGGCTGCTCAGGATGGTGTGCAATGGATCGTAGAGCCCATTGCTTACTTCCGGAACAATAAACGGCAGTCCTTCCAAAGATTTAGGATCTATTGTGTATGGACGACAATAATCAAAGCGGTCACGCACTTCGGGCGGGACCAGACCATAGGCACGATGTGCTGCCAGCAACAACGGTTCCGGAGCTGGAAATAGCTTTACGATCTCCAGTTGACGTTCGGAGGATAGCGTTAAATCCGGCAACGCACCAAAAACCAAATCAATTTTATCCTGCAACAGCAATTCAGCCATACGGCTCTCTGTACTCTGCATAACATGAACATTTACACGAGGGTATTGCTGACAGAAAATCGGCAGTATGATAGGCAGCCAGTGGTTGCCACGCACCTGGCCGATCCCCAGGCGAAGTGTTCGGGTAGGGTCTGCGATTGCCTGAAGATCCTGCCGGATACTCTGGGTCGTGGCACGGACTTTTTTCATTTCCTCCAAATAGTAGCGCCCTGCGTCAGTGAGCTGTACCGGATTTTTGGCACGGTCAAACAATTTGACACCCAGTTCACTTTCCAGCCGGTTGAGATAAAGGGTCAGCGCCGGCTGGGAAATGTGCAGCCGTTCGGCAGCGCGGGTCAGGTTTTGTACCTCAGCCACAGCGATCACATAGTCCAGACGATCCAGCAGCATATACCATCCCTCCGTTGCAGGCACTTTCCCTGTATGCAGTATAGCACAACCGGCAGGTGCGAGGCAAATTAAACAAATTTATTGCCTGATAAATAACGTATATTGGACGATTTGCGGCGTGCAGCCGTATGCTGTGGACACGGAAAGCGTCGAAAAAACGCAAAGGAGGATGCGTGTTGAAAATTACCAAAGTGTACACCGAAAAATACCGCTGGCCCAAGGCCAAGCCCATCGCCAACGGCAAACATGTTTACACCCACAATGACCTGAACCTGCTGGTCATCGAAACCGACGAAGGCGTCACCGGCTACGGATGCAGCTGGGCCATCGAGTTTGCCGACAGCATGGGCAAAGCCATTCTGGGCGAGGACCCGCTGAACATCGAGCGGTTGTGGCAGAAGACCTATGTGCCCAAGTTCATCGGCCGCCGGGGTACCAGCTGCAAGACGGTTTCGGCCATCGACATTGCCCTGTGGGACATCAAGGCCAAGGTGGCGGGTATGCCGCTCTACCGGCTGCTGGGCGGCTACCGGGAAAAGATCCCCTGCTATGTGGCGGGCGGTTACTACGCCGAAGGCAAGGGCCTGCGGGAACTCCAGCAGGAGATGCTGGAGTACAAAAGCTGGGGCGTGAACGCCGTGAAAATGAAGGTGGGGGCTCTTTCCCTGCGGGAGGATGCCCAGCGCGTCAAGGCGGTGCGGGAGGCCATCGGCGACGACACGGTGCTGATGCTGGATGCCAACTGTGCCTACCGCTTTTTTGAGGCCATCGAGTTCGCCAAGATGGTGGAGGAATATCACCCCTACTGGTTTGAGGAGCCGGTGGATGCCGACGACTACGACGGCTACCGCAAGGTGGCGGCCAAAAGCCCCGTTCCGCTGGCGGCAGGGGAAAACGAGGTCACCCGGTTCGGATTCCGGGACCTCATCAACACCCAGGCGGTGAGCATCCTCAACCCCGATGCGGCCAGCCTGGGCGGCGTTACCGAGTACATGAAAATTGCCGGTATGGCGGACGCCAACGGCCTGGTCATGAGCCCCCACGGCCAGCAGCAGCTCCACGTGCATCTGGACTGTGCGGTACCCAACGTGAATTTTGCCGAGTTCTACCCGCCCCAGTATGACGCCAAGGTCTATGAGGCCTTCCTCAATCCGGTGACTTTCAATGCGGACGGCACGGTCAGCCCCAGCCAGGCGCCCGGCGTGGGGCTGGACATCAACCGGGAAGTCCTCAAGGACTACCGCATCGGCTGAGGAGGCGCGCCATGAAAATCACCAAAGTACAGGTGCTGCGGGCCAACCGCAGCGTTTTCTGCAAGATCTATACCGACGAAGGTCTCACCGGTCTGGGCGAGAGCGGCGCCTGGGGCTTCCTGGAAGCCAGTGCGCGGGCCATCGATGTCTTTGCCGACTACCTTGTGGGCAAGGACCCGCTGGATATTGAGCATCACTGGCAGTATCTCTACCGCTTCTCCCACTTCCGGGGAGCTGCCGTCATGGGAGCGCTGTCCGCGGTGGACATTGCCCTGTGGGATATCGCCGGCAAAGCCTATGATGTGCCGGTGTACAAGCTGCTGGGCGGCCGCTGCCGGGATAAGGTCCGTGTGTACAACCACACGGCGGGCCGCACCGAGGAGGAACTGGTGGAAAACGCCATCCGCGGTGTGGAGGAGGGCTATACCGCCCTGGGGCACCTGAATCCCTACCTGGACGAACCCCGCACCAGCCCCTATCGGGATGGCAACGCGGCCATGCTCTATAAAGCCGAGCGCCGCATCGCCAAAATCCGGGAAGCAGTGGGCCAGGAAGTGGACCTCTGCCTGGAACTCCACCGCCGGCTGGAACCGGGGCTGGCCGTGCAGCTCAGCGCCCGGCTGGAACCCTACAACCCCATGTTCCTCGAGGACCCCATCCGGCCCGACAACTTTGACGCTATGGCTGAAACAGCAAAGAAATGCCGCATTCCCATCGCCACCGGCGAGCGTATCCACACGGTGCATGAATTCGAAATGCTGTTGACGCGCGGCGCGTGCAGTTATGTGCGGGCTTCTCTGGGAGTGTGCGGCGGCTTTACGGGGGCGAAGAAGATCGCCGCCGTGGCGGAGGCCCACCACGCCAGCCTGGTGCCCCACAACCCGCTGAGCCCTGTTATGACCAACGCGGTGCTGCAATTCTGCGCCGCCACCGACAACATTGCCGTCTGTGAGTATCCCAACCCCTACGCGGCCTCTACCGCCGACCACCTGACCGGCAGCGGCGTCAAACTGCGCCAATGCGATATGGTGGACCAGATTCCGGCGTTCCGCGACGGGTATCTGGAGGTGCCCCAGGAACCGGGCATCGGTATCGATCTCATCCCCGACGTGGAGGAAAAATTCCCGTTCCGTCCTCACACGGTGATGACCCGCCTCAACGCCGACGGTTCCATCTGCGACCAGTAATACAAGAAAAAAGGGGAAAAACATCATGACACTGACCATCTGCCTGATCATCTTTGCATTGATGGTGATCGGTTTCTGTACCAACTTTTTCAGCCTGGCCACGGTATCGCTGCTCTCGATGATGGCGCTGATCCTCACCGGCTGTATGTCTGCCGAAGAGGGCCTGGCCTATTTTGCCAACAACAACGTCATCATGATTGCCGGCATGTGCGTGGTCGCCGCCGGTTTCAACCGTACCCAGTTCTGCACCAATGTGGCCAATGGTATTTCCCGGGTGGCCAAGGGCAGCCTGAACAAACTCATGCTGGGCTATGTGCTCATCGGCATGCTGCTCAGCCAGTTCATCCAGAGCCCCATCGTGGCCATGGGCATCGTGGCCCCCATGCTGATGGCTTCTGCCGAGAGTATGGGCTACAAGCCCTCCAAGGTCATGTTCCCGCTGGGCGTGGTCACCGTCGTTACCTGCTGCACCCTGCCCATCGGCGCCGGGGCCACCGTCTCCGCCGAACTCAACGGCTACCTGGAAAGCTACGGCTATGTGGACCATCTGGTTGGCTTCTTTGACCCCATGATTGGCCGCTTGCCTCTGCTCATCGTCTGCGTGATCTATTGTGCCTTCTTTGCAACCAAGCTGGCTCCCGATGAGCCCATCGTGGCCATCGCCGCGCCGGTCAGCGCTTCCAAAGGCAAGGAACCGCTCAAACCTTTCCAGGAATACGCCGGCATCATCATCTTTTTTGCCGATGCGCTGGCCCTCATGTTTGCCCAGACTCTGGGCCTGCAGAACTGGGAGATCACCGTCATCGGCGCGCTGGCCATGGTGGTTTTCGGGGTGCTGAAACCCCGTGAGGCCACCGGCGCTTTGCCCATGAGCATGCTGCTGCTCATCGTCGGTGCGCTGGCTATGTCGGGGGCTCTCAGCTCCACCGGCGCCGGGGAACTCATCGGCGGCTATATCTCCAATCTGGTGGCTGCCGTCAACGGCAACTCCTACATTGTGGGCTTCATCTTCTTCATCGTGCCCTTCGTGCTGACCCAGGTCATGCAGAACCGCGGCACCATGCTGATCTTCCACCCCATTGCCATTGCCACCTGCGCCGCCATCGGCGCCAACCCCGTGGGTCTGATGATCGTCATCCAGGCCGCCTGCCTGTCGGCCTTCATGACTCCCATGGCCACCGCAGCCATCCCCTATATGATGGAATGCGGCGGCTACGACCAGCGCTCCATGTTCAAGCAGTCCTGGATTCTGGCAATCCTCTGCTGCATCTTCACGGTGGGCTGGGTAATGACCGTATTCCCGCTGTAAAAGCCTCTCCTCCTGAGGGGGCCGGTCCGCCGCGTAGCGGCCCGGCCCCTGCTTTTGTATACAGAAAGAAGGTCTTTCCTTATGACATATGAAGAAAAATGCGAACAGGCCCGCCGGATGCGCAGCCGCGAAACCTACGGCCTGGTTACCCCCGAAGAACTGGCACAATATCCTGCCCGGCAGGAGGAGTTCACCCTGTCCACCGAAGCAGGTCCGGTGCATATTTACCGCCTGACGCCCGAAACACTGCAGACCCCTTGCCCTATGATCATCCATTTCCACGGGGGCGGCTTCATCAAGGGGCGGCTCAATAAGGATCGCCTGTTTTGCAGCCGGATGGCAATGACCTACCGCTGCCTGGTGTGGGATGTGGACTATTCTCTGGCGCCGGAATCGGTCTTTCCCCAGGCAGTGCGGGAGAGCTATCATGTGGTGCGGTATGCATTTGAGCACGCTGAAGAGCTTGGAGTGGATCGAAAACGCATTGCATTGGTAGGGCATAGTGCCGGCGGAAATCTGGCCACAACCGTCTGTATGCGCGCAGGCGAAACTGGTGCGTTCAAACCCGCAGCACTTGCGGTTAGTTTCAGTCCTATGGATTTACACACAGATCCGGCCAAGAAACCTCGCATTGAGGGAGATATGCCTACGGAGGTGGCGCGCACCTATAATGCTTTTTATGTCGACCCTGAGATTGCACGTGATCCTTACGCTTCACCACTTTTTGCAAGTGCCGAGCAGTTGACTAAATTCCCCGAAACACTTGTTATGACCTGTGGCAGGGATGGTCTGTGCTTCGAAGCCGAAGAATTCGCCCTGAAGCTGGCGCGTTCAGGGGTCAATGTGACGTTGCGCCGTTTTGTAAATAGTTTGCATGGTTTTACGCTAAATCGAAACGGCGAATGGCAGGAGGGCCTAGATCTTTTACAACGCTTTATTGCCGATCATGTATGAGAGTAAACGCTCCATGAAACGATAGTGCACAGGAACAAAAATATGATGCGGCTATTTGTATAACGTGTTGCAAATTGATAACGCAGCATTATCAACTTATTTATTTGCTGTAATGAAAAACAAGGACCGTGGCTAGCAAAAAAACACTTATGGATTATGATACTCCATGATACGGAAAATGAGGTAGATGTATGGAGCAAAAGAATAGAAATAGCGTGTGTGTTTTTTCTGATCCCACGCCTCTTGGCAATATCATCACGGGGCTGGTGCTCTTCACCCTCTGGCCGGTGCTCTTCGGTCTGGCCGATACCACCGCCATGGCCGCTGTGCTGCCCTGGGCGCTGGCCGCCTGCCCGCTGATCCTGCTCACCAGTGTGCAGGCCTTCAAGGCGGGCAACGTCATCGGCGCCGTGGCCAACGGCGTGCTTTCCGGTGTGACCCTGGTGCAGAACGGCATCTGGGGCGCGGTGGTCATCACCTACACCGCCGCCGGGCGCACGGTGCCCGAAGCCATCGAAGCCGTCAAAGGCCCGGTGGACGGCGCGGCGTTCCTCGCTGCCGCCTTCATGCTGCTGTGCATCTCGGCTACTTTTGTGCAGCTGAAAAACGGCTCCATGGCGTTCTTTATGGGGGTCATCTGCGTGGGCTTTGCCTGTATGGGCCTGAGCGACCTGGGCCTTTGCAATCTGCGCCTGCCTGCGGCCGTCTGCGTCATGGCTTTTGCGGCCTGGATGCTCTATTCCGGCAGCGCCATGCTCATGCACACCACCCTGAACCGCAAAGTACTGCCTTATTGAAACCCGGAAAGGAATGTACCATGAAATACCAGTATCCCCATCTGTGTGCCCCCATCACCATCGCGGGCGTCACCTTCCGCAACCGGATGTTCAGCGCGCCCATGGGCGGCACCGACATCACCAACGACGGCTGCATCGGCCCCAAGTCCACCGCCTTCTATGAGCTGCGGGCCAAGGGCGGCGCCGCGGCGGTCACCGTGTCCGAGTGCATGGTCCACCCGGCCACCGACGGTTCCCACGCCTACCATCTGGACGAGAGCATCCTCAACTCCCTGGCTGCCGCCACCTACACGGCGGACGCCATCCGCCGCCACGGCGCCATGCCCAGCCTGGAACTGTCCCACTCCGGCATGTACGCCGGCACCTACATGACCGACAAGACCAAGCAGCACGAGATGCACCAGTGGGGCCCCAGCGACACCACCCGCCCCGACGGCGTGGCGGTGAAGGCCCTCTCCAAGGAGCAGATCGACGACATCGTCAAAGCCTACGGCCATGTGGCGGGCCTTGCCAAGCGGGCGGGCTTCGAGATGATCATGATCCACGGCGGCCACGGCTGGCTCATCAACCAGTTCTTCTCCCCCTACTTCAACAAGCGCACCGACGAGTACGGCGGATGCCTTGAGAACCGCTGCCGCTTCGCCATTGAGGTGCTGAAATCCGTCCGGGAGGCCGTGGGCCCCCGGTTCCCCATCGAGTTCCGCCTCTCCGGTTCCGAACTCTTCG
>CAUEKL010000092.1 GCA_959018215.1 uncultured Gemmiger sp. | reverse complement strand
GTGGTGGGCGGCGGGCAGCTGCACAGCTACCGTCTGAGCGCCCCCGGCCGTCCCTGTCTGTGCCCCAACATCGTCTTTTCGGAGGAGGTACTGGCCCCGCTGACCGGCACGGTGTTCCAGAAATACCTGCGTCCGCTGCTGAGCGGGCCGGCGATTTCCCATGTGATCCTCTCCCCGCTGGTTCCCTGGCAGGCCGAGGCATCCCGGGCCCTGTTCGAGGTCTACGGCCTGCTGTGCGGCCAGCCCAGCATCCTGCCGCCCTGCCCTGCCTGCCCTGCCGTCCGGCCGGAAAGCTCCCCCTGCCCGGAGCTGGTCGTCCAGCAGCGGCTGCTGCAGCTGTTCACCCTGCTGTACCTGCACCGGGAAGAACTGGGCCGCACCCCCGCCCGCCGTTCCGGTCACCGCACCCAGATCCGGATGCAGCAGATGGTGCGCTTTATCCGCTGCCATTACGCCGAGCCTCTCACCCTGGAGCAGGTGGCGGCCGCCGCCGGCATCAGCCGCAGCGAGGCCGGGCGCTGCTTCCAGAAATACTACCGGCAATCCCCCATGCACTACCTGCTGCAGTGCCGCCTGAACGCTGCACAAAAGCTGCTGCAGGACGACGCCGTCCCTGTTCAGGAGGTGGCCGCCCGCTGCGGCTTCAGCGACAGCAGCTATTTCATCAAGGTCTTTCAGAAGCACCTGAACCTCACCCCCGCCGCCTACCGCAGGCGACAGGCCGAAAAAAGAAAACCGTAAAAAAAACGGACGACCAGGGAACGCTCCCGTGGCCGTCCGGTTTTTCAGGATAGTGAGCCGGGTCAGTCGCCGCCGTGGTGGCCTTCCCCGTGATGCCCTTTTTCCGTTTCCTGGTTCTGCGCCGCCTCACAGTCGGCGGAACCCCATGCGCCTCCGGAGGCAGCCGGCGCGGCGGTCTCCGGGGATGCCGTGCCCGAAAGTGCCGCGATCCGGTCCCGGATCTGCCGCATGGTCATCTGCTGCACCTCTTCCGGGGTGACGGAGGGGTCCAGGGCAGCCAGTTCCCGGTAGGCGCTGTACTTGCCGTAGGACAGCCCGCAATCGTGGGCCTCCTCCACCTCATGGGTGTCGGCCTGGTAGTAGTGGGTGTTGGTCTCGTCGGTACAGGCCTCCACATCCGCCAGCATCCGGGCACAGTGGGTCTCATCCTCCCCGATGACCCCGATCTCCACCACAGCGTTGTCCGCCAGAAGGGTCTGCACCGTATCGCTGGCCAGGATGGTCTGCACGGCCTCGGTGTAGGGCAGACTCTGCACCGCCACCTCCTGGGCCAGGGCGGTGCCGTCCTCATTCCAGCCCTGCACCGACACCACCCGGTCAAACCGGTTGATGCCCAGTTCCAGCGAAGGGTTGATGTCGATGCTGATATGGGTGACGGGGGTAAAGTAAAGCCATTGCCCGCCCAGCACCACCACGGCGCAGGCTGCCACAGCCAGGGCCAGGCGTAGGGGGCGGGCGGCCAAACCGTGCCGCCGGGCCCGCCGGGCCACCGCCGCCCGGGCGGCCGCCTTCAGTTCCGGTTCGGCCCGGACGCCGTCCAGCGCCGCCTGCAGTTGTTCACGCATCCACTTCACCTCCCAGTGCCTGACGCAGCAGCCCGCGGGCGCGGGTCAGCCGCGTGTAGACCGTATTCACGTTTTTGCCCAGGATACCGGCGATTTCGGGGGCGGTGTAGCCCTCGTAATAATGCAGGTAGATCACATCCCGGTAGGCCACCGGCAGGGCCAGCACCGCCTGCAGAACCTCCCGCTGTTCCCGGTCGTTGGGGGCCGCCTGGTCGGTCAGTTCCTCCAGCGGCACCGTCCGGCTGCGGAAAAAGCTCCTGAGCAGGTCCTTGCAGGCGTTGATGGTCACCCGGATGATCCAGGCCCGCTCGTGCTCCTCCGACTGGAAGGGCTCGGTATGCAGCAGATACTTCACAAAGACGGTCTGGAAGATATCCTCCGTGTCCGCCCGGTTTTTGAGGTGCACGAAACAGATGCGCCGCACCGTGTCGGCGTATCGCTCAATGGCTCTGTTCACCTCTTGTTCGCTCCGCATACCGCTCCCCTGCCCGTTGTCCGTTTACCGGCCGCAGCGCCCGTGGCCTGCTCCGTGGCCGTGATGTGCATTGGTGCCGGCGGCACAGGCGGCCCCGCACACATCACAGGTACCGTCCCCGTCCGCATCGTTGCGGCAGGTATGGCTGGTGCCGCAGCTGTCACAGACGCCGTCCCCGTCGGTATCGCCCCAACAGGTCACAGCGTTGCCGCAGACATCGCACACCCCGTCTCCGTCCGCATCCTGGCGGCAGGTGTGGTCGGCACAGCTGCCGTCTGCCCAGGAACACACCCGGGCCGTCGCCGTGCTCCAGGCCCCGCCGTGGTGTCCGGCTGCCAGAACCCCCGTGGCGCACACGCCGCAGAGCACCGTGGCCGCCAGAATCGTTGCCAATGCTTTTTTCATCCGAAGTTCCTCCCTTTGCCCCGCCGGGGCTGTGTTGGGCGGTTTTCTTTCCGCCTTCACCCCTGATACGATTGGGGGGAGGAAATCCATTCACCGGTCATACAAAAATTTGATTTTTTCCCAGGCGGGCTTCACCGGCCCATCACCCGGCGGTAGTCATACCCCCGGTCGGGGTGCAGCGGCGCCGGGGACAGCTCAAAATAGACCACAGCGTCGGGCTGCAGGCACAAGCTGACAGCCGCAGTTCCCTTGTCTGCCGCCACACTGACGGTCCGGTTCAAGGGCCGGGCACTATCCTGCAGCAGCTCCTTCTGGGCGTCGCTCAGGCAGGCGGGCTCCCCCAGGTCATGCCAGACTTTCAGCGGGTTGCAGGTGTCCTCGTCCACCGTCCGGGTGAGCAGGCAGTACCGGCCTTCCGCTGCGGGCAGGGTGAACTGCAGTTCCAGGGTCTCGCCGCTGCCGTCGCGGGTGCGGTTCCAGGCCACGCCCCGGTAACTGCCCTCCGGGCGCTGCACGATGACCGCGTCCCGGCTGCGGTGGACGCAGGTCCCCTGCAGCCGCTTGAAGAAGGCAAAGGTCCAGAAGGTGGGCTTGGGGATGCAGCCGTCGGCCACCAGACCGAAGCCCCCGTGGAAGGGGGTGAAGGGAACCCCCTCCTCCTCGAACACATCCCCGAAAGTCCAGTAGGAGTAGGATTCGTTCCAGTCCCCCAGCCGGGACAGCTGGTAGGCGATGCAGGCCGCGTTCCGGTTGGTGTCGTGCAGGGGGCTGTTGGGGCAGTAGGAGGTGCTGAACTCGGTGAGATGGATGGGCAGGCCCCGGAATTCCGGGAAGCTGTCCACGATTTTCCGGCTGGCCTGCAGGGAGGCAAAGCCCTCCTCCGGGTCCTGGAGGGTGGTGTAGGCGTAGTGTCCCACCCGGTCCGGGGGATTCACCCCGTAGTGATGGCGGGTGATGTGGTCGGGATGCAGCCCTTCCTTGCGGCAGAATTCCAGGAAGCAGCGCAGCCAGCGCTTGTCGTCCACCCCGCAGATGGCCGGGCCGCCCACCTGGAACCGGGCGTCCACCGCCTTGACTGCGGCAAAGGTCCGGGCAAACAGGCGGAAGTATTCCGCCATATCCGCCTCCTTCCAGAAGCCCGCCAGGTTGGGCTCGTTCCACACCTCCACCGGCCAGGTACACACATCGTCGGCGCCGTAGCGGTCCACCAGATGGCGCAGCAGAGCCTGGACCAGCGCGCACCAGGCGTCGTAGCTTGCGGGCGGGGTGACGTTGCCCTTCCAATAAAAGACCGTCTGATCCCCGCTGGCCAGCTTGGCGGGCATGAAGCCCAGCTCCAGGAAGGGCCGCAGCCCCAGGCGGCGGTAGCTGTCCATCACCCGGTCCAGGTAGGTGAAGTTGTACTCCGCCCGGCGGGCACCGGACTCGTCGGTGTATTCCTGATAGATGGCCATGTCATCGCAGAACAGCCCGTGCCCCCGGATGTGGGAAAAGCCGATCTCCCGCTGTACCAGGGCCAGCTGGTCCTGGTATTCCTGTTGCAGGGCCAGGCCCATGCGCCCGGTGCCGATGCAGAAATCCACCCGGTTATGAAAAGGCACCGCCGTGCCCGGCCGGATGACAAACTGTTTTTGTACCATGGTGGTTTCCTCCTGCTTTGGCTCTTTTTCTGTTCAGGGCAGCGGGTCCAGCCGCACCGGGGTCACCGGGGCGCCGGGGTGGGCCCCCAGGGTCACCTGACCCTGGGCGTGGTCGGTTTCCAGGCGGTAGAGGCCCCGGAAGCCCGCCAGCTCGGCCATGCCGTTTTCGTCGGTGTGCAGCACGCCCCGGGAAGTCCACTCTTCCCGAATCAGCCGCTGCAGTTCCCGGTAGCTGGGCTTGGGGGTGTTGTCCGCCCGCACCAGGCCGCTGGGTGCGTTCATCCAGGCGCCGTCCGCAAAGTCCCAGGCGGTGACCGCCTGCACCAGCGGATGGGCAAAGAGGAGTTCCAGCATCTCCTTCCATTCCCGGCGCTGGCGCTCCTCCCCTTCCGGGGTGGTGGGCCAGGGGTCGGGGTGGTAGCTGTTCCAGTCCCGGACACCTGCGGGCATGAGAGGCCCGGAAAGAAGGGTGTTCTCGGTGAAATGGAGGGGCAGGCCGAAGACCGAGAACCGGTCCAGCACCTCCTCCAGCCGTTCTTTGCCCATATAGCCCTGGTGCTGGTGGGTCTGCAGCCCGATGGCCGAGATAGGCACCCCGGCATCCAGACAGGCGGCGATCAGGTCCCGGTATTTGTCCGAGAGGTTGTAGTCATTGATGAGCAGCACCGCGTCCGGGTTGGCCTGCCTGGCCGCCGCAAACACCTGTTTGACCAGCTCCACCGGACCCAGCCAGCGGCACAGCCGGGTGACGGCGTTTTCCCTGGTGTACACCGGCATGTTGATGACCTCGTTAATCACATCCCAGATGTCCACCACGCCCCGGAAGGTGCTCACCTCCCGCTGGATGCGGTCCAGCTGCTTTTGCAGGATGGTCTTGTTGTCGTATTCCAGCAGCCAGTCGGCGCAGACGGTGTGCCAGCACAGAGGGTGACCCTTGACCTGTACCCCCCGGTCCCGCAGGAACCGGGCGGCCCGCATCCGGCTTTCGGTCATGGGGTGGCCTTCGGTGGGCTCATACTGTCCCCAGTAAAAAGGCAGGGTGCCGTAGTTGAACACCCCCAGCCATTCTTGGACCCGGTCCCGGTAAAAGGCCTGCCGGTCGGCGGTCAGGGCGGGGGCGCCGTCCGGGGTCTTCTCCCCCGCCGGTGCGGTGGCGGGCAGGGTGTCAAAGGCGCCGCAGCCGAAAAGAAACTCGTGGCAAAGCAGGGTGTAGGGAACCGTGGTATTGGCCAGCGGACGGCCGGCAGCGTCGCAGAGCCGGAGGGTCATCCGGCTCTTTCGATGTTCATATGCAGTCATGGGAAGCCTCCTTGGCGGACGGGCCAGAATTTTTCTTTCATTATAGCATTTTCCCATCCTGTTGCTCCTCAAAAGCAAAGGAGTTTCTCTTGCTTTTTGCTCGTTTTTTGCTCTTTGCTTTCCGGAGATTCCCGCGTCGAACAGGGGCTTTCCCGGCAATCCCGGTCAGGAACCGACGATCCGGGGCCCGGTTTTCTGCTCTTCCAGGGGAACTCCGCCCTTTTGCCGGAACAGGAGCCGGCGGGGCAAAGCTCAGTCCAGCGCCACCCGGCAGCTGCCTTCCAGCCGTCCGTCGGTCACGGTGAGTTCCACCGGCCCGGTACCGTCCGCCTGGACCACGGCCAGGGCCCGGCCGTAGTAGGTATCGGTGGTGTCGGTCAGAAAGCCGGCGGCATTGTACGGGCAGCCGCTGCCCAGCCCCAGCAGGTGCCCGCCGGTGACCCTGACCCGCAGCGTTCCCCGTTCCAGGGGCTTGACGGTGCCGGATTCATCGGCATACTGCAGCCGGATGAAGGCCAGGCGGCCGGAGGCCACCGCAGACTGTTCGGGCACAGCCTGCAGCCGGGTGGGTTCCGCGGCGGTGTGCAGGGCGCTGCGTCCGGTCTGCCGGCCCGCCTCGTCATACGCCACTGCTTCCAGCGTTCCCGGCGCATAAGGCAGGCGGAACCGTGCCACGCAGTTTTTCAGCGGCTTGCGGCCCACAGGTCTGCCGTTGAGCAGCAGTTCCACCCGGGCAGCCCGGCTGTAGACTTCCACCTCCGCCGTACGTCCTTCGCAGCCCGCCCAGCTCCAGCTTTCCAGGGCGTTGGACATCCGCCAGGCCGAGGGAGAATGCTTTTCCCCGCTGTGATTCACCGGCCATACGGCCAGGCAGGGCTTGGTTTCCAACTCAAAGGCCACCCGGGTGTAGAGCACTTCGCCCCAGGGGGAGCCGGTCAGGTCCAGGCGGCCGCTGCCCGCAGCCACCCAGCCCGGCCCGTGGGAGAAGTCGGGGGCATCATCCGCATACTCCCAGGCACCGATGCCCACCTCTCCCAGGTAGTCCATCCCGGCCCATACAAAGTCGCCGATGAGGCGGGGTTCGTTTTTGGCCAGGTCGTAGAAGCGGGCCGCATCCTTGCAGAAGGTCTCGCTGCCCAGAATCAGGCGGTGGGGATATTTCTTCAGGTCGTGGGGGTACCGGTAGATACCGTAGTTGTACCCGGCCACATCCATGTTGGCAAACGCGTCCCGGGTCTTTCGGTCACAGGCAGGCAGGGTGGCGCCCCGCTTCATGAATTCGTCCCCCAAAAGGCCGGCCAGATTGTTGAAAAATTCACTGCCAACCGCCTTCTTCTTTTGCTTTTTCCCGGTCCGTTCGGCTTCTTTTTTGGCCCTGGCGTCGCTGTACACCCCGAAACCGACGGAGGATAGGAAGTTGAAGAAGATATTCACCCCGCAGCTTACCGAGCGGCCCGGGTCCAGGCTGTGGAGGTATCGGGTGAGTTCCCCGGTAAGGGCGATGCCCTTGGGCTGGGCGGTCTCGCTGACTTCATTGCCGGTGGAGTAGAGCATCACCGAAGGGTGGTTGTAATCCTTGTCCACCATCTCCCGCAGGTCCTGCTTCCACCAGTCCAAAAAACAGGAAGCATAATCGTGTTCGGTTTTATGGATGTACCACATATCCACATACTCATCCATAACCAGCATTCCCAGGCGGTCGCAGGCGTCCAGCAGGGCCTTGGAACACGGGTTGTGGGCCGAGCGGACGGCGTTGTACCCGGCCTTTTGCAGCAGGCGGATTTTGCGCTCCTCCGCATCGGGGTAACAGCAGGCGCCCAGGATGCCGTTGTCATGGTGGATGCAGGCCCCCCGCAGAATCACCCGTCTGCCGTTGAGCAGCAGGCCCTTTGCCCCCCATTCCAGGGTGCGCAGGCCGAAGGCGGTTTCGGCGGTGTCGGTGCCGAAAGCGGCCCGGCAGGTATACAGGCGGGGATGTTCGGGGCTCCATGGTTCGGCGTCCGGCAGCGGCAGGGTCAGCACGACCCTGCCCTTGCTGACGGCTTCTGCCGATGCCAGCACCGTCTTGCCCTGCGCAATTTCCACCCGCACGGGACCGGAGCCGGTGGTCGTCACCGTGACTTCGGCGGTGGGCGGGTCCAGGCGCAGGGTGCGGACCTTGAGCCCGTTGGCCGGGATATATTCCGCCGGGGCGGTCCACAGGGCGACCGGGCGGTAGATACCCGCACCGGAATACCAACGGCTGTTGGGCTGGTCCGCATTGCGGGCAACGACCTGCAGGCAGTTGGGCTGCTGCCGGTCCAGTCTGCCGGTCAGATCCACATAGAAGTTGGTGTACCCGTAGGGGCGGGAAGCCAGCTGTTTGCCGTTGAGCCAGACCTGGGCATTGTGGTAGACCCCCTCAAATTCCAGCAGCAGCGTTTTGCCCTCCCATGCGGGAGAAAAGCAGAAGGTCTTTTCGTACAGGTAGTCCCGCCCGACATACCAGCCGGTATTGGTACCGCCGGCGCTGTCCGGGCGGCGGGGCTCGGCCAGCATGGCGTCATGGGGCAGGGTCACCGGCGTACCGGGGCCCGGCTCTTCCAGACGGCGGAAGGTCCAGTGTTCGTCAAAGGATGTTCTGTTCATAGATGGCTCCTTCAAAAAATGAACCCCGCCCGGCAGCCGGAAGGACTGCCACGCCCATGCGCCTGCAAAGCTGGTGGGGATTGCGCTGATGGTGACGCCGCTCAGGCGCCCGGAAAGGTTATAGAGCCGGAAGCTTCCCTGTTCTGTCTCGTTTCCGTCTCTGTGTTGTTCGTTGTGCTTTTTTCCTGCCGCAGGCGGTCACGGTGCCAAAGCCGGGATATTCCTTCGTTGAACACAGTATAGCATATCTTTGCGGGCAAACCATCTTTTCTCTTGGCAAGCAAGGATTTTGCAGCCCCTTGCGGCACGCTCCACTTGTTTGAGTTCCCGGTATCCTTCCGCTTTTTGGCCGGGCAAACAAAACCAGCCCTGCCTTCCGGCAGGGCTGGTTTTGTTTGCGTTTCTCACCGGCAGACCGGTCAGAGCGTTTTGGTGCGCCGCATTTCTTCTTTCAGCAAATCCGGCCGCTTTTCCTTCAGCAAGGCCAGAGAAGCCGCCACGGCCGCCTCGGTGTCGCTGCTTTCCAGCAGAGACTCCAGCTTTTCGGTCTGGGACATTCGGGTTTTCAGCCGTTCCTGCTCCTTGC
>CAUEKL010000091.1 GCA_959018215.1 uncultured Gemmiger sp. | reverse complement strand
GATCAGGGTGGGCAGGTCCCGGGCCACTTCCTCGGCGTGGGTGGGGCCGGACAGGGCCACCACCTTGCAGTTTTCATGGCCGGGCACCTTGGACAGCTCATCCTCGATGATCTCGGACATGGTCATCAGGGTCTTTTCCTCAATGCCCTTGGCCACCTCCACAATGACCTGGCCGTTCCGGATATATTTGGCCGCCTTTTTGGCAGTGGAACGCACAAAGGGAGAAGGCACCGCAAACACCAGCAGGTCCATGTCCTCACAGATTTCCGCCACATCGGCGGTATAGTGCATGGTGGAAGGCAGTTCCATACCGGGCAGGTTGGGATGACGGTGGGTGGTGGCCATATTCTTCAGTTCCTCGGGAATGGCACTCCACATGGTCACATCATGGCCGTTGACGGCCAGCAGACGTGCCAGCGCCGTGCCCCAGGTGCCGGCCCCCAATACGCCGATCTTCTGTTTCATAGTATAAGCCTCTTTCCGGCCGGGATGCCCCCGCCTGTTTCTCGTTATCGACTTGCGCCGAGCCCGCGCCAGCGGGCCAGCAGCCCCTGGTGCACCGGTCGGTCCGGCCGGTCCGGCAACTCGATGGTAAAACGTTCATACGCATTGACAATGCGTGTCTGACCGTACTGATGTTCCCGTACCATGTTGGCCCCATAGGTCAGGTGTACATGACCGTGAAGCATCACGTCGGGTTTGTAGGTATCCAAAATTTCCCGGAAGACCGTGAACCCGCGGTGGGCCAGGTCATTCAGGTCTCCGTATCCATGCAGCGGCGCATGGGTAACCAGCACATCCACCCCGCCGGCCCGGGCGATCTTGCCCTTGACCCGGCGGATGCGGCGGCGCATTTCCGCTTCGGTAAACTGCCAGGCACCGGTGCGGTAACGGCAGCTGCCGCCCAGCCCCAGAAAACGATAGCCCTTATAGCAGAACACATCGTCATCAATGCAGATGGCGCCCGTGGGCGGGCGGTGATCGTAGCCTTCGTCATGGTTGCCGTGCACATACACCACCGGCACCGGCGCTACGGTGGCCAGAAAATCCAGATAACGGAAATTCAGGTCCCCGCAGCCGATGATCAGATCGTAACCGCGCAGCTTTTCCGGCTCATAATAGTCCCAGAGATACTTGGATTCCTCATCGGCAACGGCCAGAAGCCTCATAGTTCAGCCTCCTTGTCCACCGGCAGTCTGTCCCGGTGGATGCCCTGCATCCGGTACATCGGCTTGGATGCCTCGGTCAGGGCGTCGTATTCAGGGATCTGCCCATCCACGGCGTCGCACAGCCAGTCCATGTGCAGGATCTGTTCAGGTGCAAAGCCGGAATGGCCTTCATTCATCAGGGTGCCGTCCTGGGCCACAATGTGGCAGGCAAAGGGATCAATGCCGCCGGCAATGATGCCCTGGCGCAGGATACCCGCCAGATGGCGCACATCGTGGGGCAGTTCCCGGCTGAACAGCACGTCCATGACGCCGCTGTTCATTCCCCACCAGTAGTTCACCGCCCGGGGGGTGCTGTCGTCGGCATCCTTGGCCCAGGCGCCGTTGAGCACGCTGCGAATGACGTTTTCATAAAACTGACCCCAGTGCCAGAAGGGAGAGGCCAGATCTTCCAGCCGTCCGCCGGGCCGGATCATAAAGATGCCGAACTCCCGCTGAGGGCGGCCGGGGGCCGGGGTATCACGGCCGGAAATGATGGTGATGCCCTTGGAGTTGAACTCCTGCATGGGGTCGCCGGGCAGGCAGGTCCACTGCAGGTCGATGCGCACCTTGGGATTGACCATGCGGGCCCCAAGGGCAAAGGCATTGATGTTGGCCGGGGTGCCGAAGCTGGGATAATCGGCCACATAACCGATGCGGTCGCTGCGGCTCATGGCACCGGCAATGGCACCGCTGATGAACTTGGCCTCATATACCCGGGTGTAGTAGGTGCGGATGCTGGTGTACGGCATATCCACCGAACAGTTCAGGATGCGCACTTCCGGATGCTTGAGGGCTGCCCGCAGCGAGGCTCCCACCAGCTTGGGACTGGTGGTGAACACGATGTCGGCGCCTTCCGCAATGGCCTGTTCCACCAGCTCGTCGGCATTTTCTCCCGCCACGGCGCCATGGTAGGCCACCGTTTCCACCTGGCCTTCAAACACCTGGTCCAGCTGGCAGCGGCCGAATTCGTGCTGGCTGGTCCAGGTACTGGTCTCGGGGGTACGCTCATTGACAAAGGCCACCTTCAGGTGGGTGGGGGTGTTGTTGGTCCGGATACCCGGCAGGATACGGTCCAGCAGCTTGGGCTGGGCGGGGCCCGGTTCGGCGGGCTGGGTGCTCAGCTTGACCGGCTGAGGATTCTGGATGGCCAGCACGTCCGGCCAGACCGCCTCAATGGCCTTGGCCAGCTCCGCCGGGGTACGCTTTTTCAGATCATCCACCTTGTACAGGCGGATGAGCAGCAGCAAAACATCCCCCACGGTGGGACGCATGTGCTCGCCGCCCTTGGCGTAGTACGCCTTTTTGGTCCAGTTATACAGGGAGAGGATGTCCGCACGGTCTTCATCGGACCATTTTTCTCCCGGTGCTTTGCCCAGCGCTTTCTGCAGGCGGGCATAACTGCCCTCCTGGGTAAAGGTCAGGGTGTACATACCGCAGATGGGGTAATAATCCACAAACTCATAGTACTGACGGATCTGAGGGTTATCACTGTACTGGGGCATAATGCGGGTCACGCTGGCAGAGATGGAATCCGCTCCGAAATACTTCAGCACGCTGACACGCTTGTTGCCTTCCTGCACATAAAAGCGGCCCAGATACTCAAAGCAGCGGATGGGATCGCGGATGCCTTCTTCCACATGGGCCATGCACAGGGAGACCCATTTGGTGGCAAACTCCGTTTTGGGGCTGAGCAGCGGCAGAAAGTTGGAGGCAAAAGCCGCCGTGCGCCCTGCGGTTTTGGTACCCACCACCAGCTCCAGCGGAATTTCCACAATGCCGATGGGAAGCTGGTTTTCAATGCTGGCGTTCTGCAGAATGTCATCCAGCACCGGCAGATACGGGTATTGCCCCGATGCCATCTTTTCCCGATAGTCCCGCTGTCCACGTTTGAGTGCGTGTTGGTATTCCTCCAGCGCTTCCACACGGTTCATATGATATGCCCCCTGTTCTTTCCCGATATTCCCTTTTATCTTTCCCGTTACAGACCGGACGACCCGGCCGTATATACAAATATTATAGCATATTCCCCCACGCCCGAAAAGGGATTGCGTTGCCTTTTTGCCGAAAATATGGTATTGTTATTCCACTAGCGAATTTATAGGAAAAGAGGTAGACGTCATGGGCCTGTGGGCGGACGCCAAAAACATACGGGACAAGGACCCCGCAGCACGCAACGTGCTGGAAGTGATTTTGCTGTATCCTGGGTTTCATGTACTGGTGACCCACCGCATTGCCCATTGGCTGTACCGGCACAAACTGCTGTTCCTGGCCCGGCTGGTCAGTCAGCTTTCCCGCCATTTCACCGGTATTGAGATTCATCCCGGGGCCAAAATCGGCCAGCGGCTGTTCATCGACCACGGCATGGGCATCGTTTTTGGGGAAACCACCGAGATCGGCGACAACTGCACCATCTATCACGGCGTCACCCTGGGCGGCACCGGCAAGGATACCGGCAAGCGCCATCCCACCGTGGGCAACAATGTGCTCATTGGTGCAGGCGCCAAGGTGCTGGGCCCGGTGTTCATCGGAGACAACGTGCGGGTGGGCGCGGGCAGCGTGGTTCTGCACAATCTGCCCGCCAACGCCACCGCCGTGGGAATTCCCGCCGAGGTGGTGCGGGTGAACAACATCCGCTGCTGTCCCGCCGACGACCTGGACCAGCAGGACCTGCCGGACATGCAGCTGCAGCGCATCCAGCAGCTGGAAGCACGGCTCAGCCGCATCGAGGCCAAACTGCAGGGAGAATATCCCCCCGACCGCCCTGTGGAACCCCGCTGATAACCCAATGCAACAAACGCCCGCGGCGTTCTTCCCAACCGGGAAGGGCCGCGGGCGTTTTCAAGTTTCAGCCAAAGGTTTCGTCGCCATCGTGATGGTTGCTTTCCGCCAGGTCCGGCGCGGTGTGGCCGTCCGGCATGGTGGAGCCGAAACTGGGCACAAACACAAACTTACGGATCAGGAAGATCAGGCCGATGGAGGCAACGCTGATGAGGTTTTCCACAGCGGAACCATGGCCCAGGATCATCTGGCGGGCAATGGCATACAAAAGCACTTCCAGCGCACTGCCGGGGCTGTGTTTGGCCAGCATCTTGATGAACTCGATGCCGATGACCAGGTTGAAGGCATGGCCCAGGAAGGTCTGGAAAGCGTCCGTATTGTCGGAGAACCAGAGGGAAATCATCTCCTGGGCAATGGGCACGGTACTGACCAGCAGACCGATCAGCACCATCACCGAAAGAAGCATTTCCAGCAGGCTGGCGGCCGCCGCCACCTGATTGCGCATGATCTGGGTGATGCGGCGTTCTTTATTGCTCAGATGCAGACGCCGGTAAAACGGCTGACGGGGGGTGTCGGGTTTCATCGGTGGGAACATCCTTTCCTGCGCCGGGTCAGGCGCGAACATTTCTTAAACCTTCCCCATTATACCAGAAAACATCGCCCGCTGAAAGGTACAGGAAAAAATTCCTCCCCATTTTTTCTCACAACGGTTGACAACTGTGTATATGCCGTATATACTGTGCATATAGGATATGAACAGTTCATCTTCCTGCCCGAAGGAGGGACTCCATGGAGCTTTACATCTCCAACGCCGGCGGCGAGCCGATCTACGCGCAGATCACGCGGCAGATCAAGGACAAGATCCTGGCCGGCGAACTGAAAGAAGGCGACGCGCTGCCCAGCATCCGTCTGCTGGCCAAGGAGCTGCGCATCAGCGTCATCACCACCAAACGCGCTTACGAGGACCTGGAAGCCGAAGGATTTATCCGCACCATGCCGGGGCGCGGCAGCTTTGTGGCGCCGCAGAACCCCGAACTTCACCGGGAGGAAAGTCTGAAGCAGGTGGAAGGGCACTTACAGAACGCCATCGAGGCTGCCCGCCGGGGCGGGATCTCCCTGGCGGAAGTAAGCGAGACACTACAGCTTTTGTGGGAGGGCTGAACCATGCCTGACAATGCAGCCGAACTGCACGGTGTGCAGAAAGTATACAAAGATTTCAAGCTGGGTCCCCTGGACCTGACGGTGCCCGCCGGGACCATCGTGGGGCTGGTGGGGGAAAACGGCGCCGGCAAAACCACCACCCTGAAAATTCTGACCGGAGTCAACCCGCCGGACAGCGGCCGGGTCGAACTGCTGGGCGGACTGCCCAAAGACCCGGCGATCCGGGCCCGGCTGGGCGTGGTGTTTGAGGAAGCCTACTTTTATGAGGGGATGAGCGCTGCCCACATCGGCCGCAGCATGGCGGGCATCTTCGGGTCCCGGTGGGATTCGGATGCCTTTGCCGGGTATCTGAAGCGGTTTGGGCTGGACCCGGCCAAAAAGGTCAAGGAGTACAGCCGGGGCATGCGGATGAAGCTGAGCCTGGCCACCGCTCTGGCCCACGCACCGGAGATGCTGGTACTGGACGAACCCACCGCCGGGCTGGACCCGGTGGTGCGTGGGGAGATATTGGACCTGTTTCTGGAATTCATCCAGGATGAACACCACACCATCCTCATGAGCAGCCACATCACCAGCGACCTGGAGCAGATTGCCGATTCAATCGCCTATCTGCACCACGGACAGCTGCTCTTCCACGAGGAGAAGGACACCTTGCTGCAGGAATACGGACTGCTGCGCTGCAGCGAAGCCGATCTGCACCGCCTGCCCGAAGGCACAGCCGTCTTTACCCGGCGGGGAGCTTTCGGATGCGAGACCCTGGTCAAAGGCCGGGAAGCGGTCCTGCGCCTGCTGCCGGGCGCCGTGTGCGACCCGGCGGGTATTGATGACATCATGCGGTTTTACAGCGGGAGGGATGGGCAGTGAAGGGCCTGTTTTACAAAGACTGGAGCGTTCTCGTCGGTCAGTACCGGAAAAACATCCTGCTGCTTCTGGTGGTGTATCTGGGTATGGCCTACCTCTTCGATATGCCATTCATGCTGTATGCCCTGGTGTTCATGTTCGGAATCTACACCCAAAGCGCCCTCAGTTTTGATGAAAAATGTCACTGGGACACCTATGCCCATACCCTGCCGGTGTGCCCGGCCGCCGTGGTGGGCAGCAAATATCTGCTGGGCCTGGTTGCCATACTCAGCGGCCTGGTGATCGGGCTTGCCGCATTTCTGTTCTTTCCCAGCATCGCCCGGGGCACCATGGGCATGGAGGAGGCAATGGTGGGAATGCTCACAGCTACCGCCCTGGCGCTGCTGTATTTTGCTCTGAGCCTGCCGCTCTCCTACCGTTTCGGCAGCGAGCGGGCCCGTGCCGCCGTGATGGCGGTGATTCTGCTGCTGGCGGTGCTGGTCATGGCCGCCACCGTGTTGCTTTCTTCGGAACAGCTGCAGGGCATCCAACGGTTCTTCGGCTTCCGGGGACCTGCCGAAATCTGGGACGCGGCCAAAGAACAATCCGTGGTGATGGAAGTGGAGTACGGGTCTGTATACCAGTGGACCCAAAACCTGCATTTCTGGTTTCTGATCGGAGGCGGCGCCGCCTTCAGCGCTATGCTGTATGCCGTCAGCTGGGCGATCAGCATTGCCATCTACAAACACAAACAATTTTGATGAAACAAATGCCGGTCCCTTTGGGGCCGCGCGGTTTTCCGGGAGGAATTCGCCATGCTGGGTTTACTGTACAAAGACCAGATGACCATCTGGTCCAGCTACCGCAAAAACTTTCTGCTGGTCATCGTTCTGTATGCATGCATGGCCTTTGCCATGGATATCCCCTTTCTGTTGTATGCCCTGGTGTTCGTGGGCGGCATGTACATTACTTCGACCCTGTCCTTTGACGAGATGAGCCACTGGGATGCCTACGCACGTACCCTGCCGGTCTCACCCCGCCAGATCGTGGGGGCCAAATATCTGCTGTCCCTTGGGTGGATGGGTGCCAGCTTTGTGCTGGCAGAGATCCTGCTCACGGTCTGCGACCTGGTCAAAGGACAGCCGACAGAGAACCTGCTGGTCAATTTGGCCGGGTGCCTGGTGTCGCTGGGCATGGTGCTGATCTACTACGCCCTGACCTTTCCCCTTTCCTACAAGCTGGGGGCCACCCGGGCACGGTCCGGGGTGATCCTGGCCATCGGGATCAGTGTGGGTCTGGTCTGCTTCGCCATTTATGCAGCCAAAACCAATTCGGATACCGTATTTTCCGTCTCCACCATGAGCGAAACGGCCCTGCTGTTTTCCCTTTGTGGCGGCATCATCGGGGTAGGGGTGCTCCTGTACATTCTCAGCTGGGTGGTGAGCACCGCCATCTACACAAAAAAGGAATTCTGATATTTCCGTTTTCGACTTGACAAACCGGCCCCTGCACGGGTATAATAATAAATACCGTGCAGGTGTCGTACAACGGCTAGTACATCAGCCTTCCAAGCTGAGGACGAGGGTTCGACTCCCTTCACCTGCTCCACGTCGGAATGGACTACACTCCATTCAAAAAGCCCGGGGTTATACCCGGGCTTTTCGCTTTTTATTTCCTATCCTCAAAAACAAGCCCGCTCTCCCCTGTCCGGTGATGCCGGAAGGGAGTGCGGGCTTTGTTCAGGTTCAGTGTCCGTTTTCCACCTGGCTGGTCCCCTGTTCCATCAGGTAGGTGGCAATCAGGTCGGCGGTGTGGAGCTTGACCGCCAGCGGGTACCGGTTGTAAGCGTCGCTGATGGCAAAGCTGCCGCCCCGCACCGCGTCGTCAAACCCGCCCATATGCCAGCGGATGGCAATGGCTTCATCAGTTTTCAGGCGCATGAAATGCTCGATAAGGTACACGCTCTTTTCGCCGTGACCGTAGGGCAGCTGGTCCGCCACCTGGTAAAAAGGCACTTTCTCCCACTGGCCGGTGGCATCGTTCTTCACGTTGCGGGTGCCGACCTTGTAGAAATTCGCCTTGCACACATCATGCAGCAGCGCACAGACCGCAAAGGTCTCGGGGTTGTCCCCCTCGGTGAAAAAGTGCTGCATCATGGCGTTGTAGACGTTGATGCTGTGCATCACCAGGCCGTGCTCACAGGCACCATGAAACTTGGTGGATGCGGGCGCACGGAAAAAGTCGGTACCGTCCAGCCATTTCAGCAGGCGGTCGGCGCCGGGGCGGGTGATGTTCTGGTTGTACAGCTCGATAAACTGCTGGCGATAGTCTTCCATCACAGATCCATTTCTTCCAGGATACCCTTGAGGGTGACCAGTTCTTCCCGGGTCATGCTGATGCCCTTGCCCATCTTGCTGCCGTCCGGGGCCCAGTCACGCAGGTCGTACTTGGGTTCCTTGCCGTTCCAGCTGACCATGTTCAGCTGACGCTCCCAGCCGCTGGCGTTGGTGGACAGCACAGCGATGCGCTCGGTAATTTCATACTTGAATTCTGCCATTTTTGGTTGGCTCCTTTTAGCAAAGTATTTTTGACGTTATCATCATAGCGGATTCCCACTCAAAAAGCAAGAGGTCTTATTCCACCCGCACCGCCAGCACCGCAAAACGC
>CAUEKL010000090.1 GCA_959018215.1 uncultured Gemmiger sp. | reverse complement strand
GCCGCATCGGAACGGCGGGCCCTTTTCGCTTCCTTTTCGGGCACGAAAAGGAAGGACCACACGGCAGACTGCCATCTGCCAAAAAAACCAAAAAAACACCCCCGCCCTGTCGTTTCCGACAAAAGCGGGGGTGTCTTATTTATGCAGCTTTACCAGACTGCGCGGGTCTTACTTGTACAGTTCGACCAGCTTGGTCAGGTGCTCGTAACGATCCTCGGCGGCCTTCTGGTTCTTTTCGAACAGTTCCTTGGCGCGGTCAGGGAAGGCACGGGACAGACGGCTGTAACGGGTCTCGTTGGCCAGGAAGCCCTGGTATTCTTCCATCTTGCCAGCCTTGGAGGTCAGGGTGAAGGGGTTCTTGCCCTCGGCCTTCAGAGCGGGGTTGAAGGTGAACAGGTTCCAGTAGCCGGACTCGACAGCCTTCTTCATCTCGTTCTGGCAGTTGGTCATGCCGCCCTTGATGCCGTGCAGTTCGCAGGGAGCATAGCCGATGATGATGGACGGGCCGGGATAAGCCTCAGCCTCGGCAATGGCCTTGACAGCCTGAGCCATGTTGGCGCCCAGAGCGATCTGAGCCACATAGATGTAGCCGTAGGTCATGCAGATCTCAGCCAGAGACTTCTTGCTGATCTCCTTACCGGCAGCAGCGAACTGGCAGACCTCACCGATGTTGGAGGCCTTGGAAGCCTGTCCGCCGGTGTTGGAGTACATCTCGGTGTCGAAGACCATAACATTGACGTCGTGGCCGGAAGCCAGGACGTGATCCAGGCCGCCGTAACCGATGTCATAAGCCCAGCCGTCGCCGCCGAAGATCCAGAAGCTCTTCTTGGCCAGGTACTGCTTGTCCTTCAGGATCTCCTTGGACTCGTCGCAGCCACAAGCCTCCAGGGCAGCGATCAGGGCCTTTGCGGGCTCGTCGTTAGCCTTGGTGTTGTTCTTGGTCTCCAGGAACTTGTCGATGACAGCATCCAGCTCAGCGTTCTTGCCCTTCAGGGCCTCAACCTTGGTGATCAGGTTGGCGCGGACGGTCTCGTAACCGATCTGCATGCCCAGGCCGTGCTCAGCGTTGTCCTCGAACAGAGAGTTGATCCAGGCGGGGCCGTGGCCAGACTCTTTGTTGGTGGTGTACGGGCTGATAGAAGCGGTACCACCCCAGATAGAGGAGCAGCCGGTGGCGTTGGAGATGAACATCTTCTCGCCGAACAGCTGGGTGATCAGGCGGGCATAAGAGGTCTCGGCGCAGCCAGCGCAGGAGCCGGAGAACTCAAGCAGCGGCTGGTTGAACTGAGAGCCCTTGACGGACACTTCGGAAACCACGCCGGGGACATTGTCCTTCTTGCGGATGTTTTCGACGCAGTAATCGAAGGCAGCCTGCTGGTCGGCCTGGGATTCCTGCGGCTTCATCTCGATGGCCTTGGTGGGGCAGACGGTGACGCACTCGCCGCAGCCCATGCAGTCCAGCGGAGAAACAGCGATGGTGAACTTGTACTCGCTGGCCTTCGGCTTGGTGTCGGCGCTCTTCAGGCTGGCCGGAGCGGCAGCCAGTTCGTCGGCGGTCAGGCAGAAGGGACGGATGGTGGCATGAGAGCAGACAAAGGCGCAGTTGTTGCACTGAATGCACTTGCCGGCATCCCATTCGGGAACCATAACGGCGGTGCCGCGCTTCTCGTAAGCGGAGGCGCCCAGTTCCCATTCGCCGTTGGGGTTATGCGCAAAGGCGGAAACAGGCAGGCTGTCGCCGTCCATACGGGAGACAGGCTCCATGACGTCGCGGACCATCTTGACCAGCGGAGCGGGACCCTTCAGCTCCTTGGCGGGAGCGTCCGGCTCGGGGTTGGACCAGGAAGCGGGGACCTCGACCTTGTGGACAGCGTCCACGCCGGCGTCGATGGCCTTCCAGTTCATCTGGACAACGGCGTCGCCCTTCTTGCCGTAGCTCTTCTTGGCAGCGGCCTTCATGTACTCGACGGCATCGTCGATGGGCATGACGTCGGCCAGCTTGAAGAAGGCAGACTGCAGGATGGTGTTGGTGCGCTTGCCCATGCCGATCTCGATAGCCTTATCGATAGCATTGATGGTATACAGCTGGATGTTGTTGTCAGCGATATACTTCTTTGCCTCGGCGTTCAGGTGCTGGCCCAGCTCCTCATCGGACCACTGGCAGTTGATCATGAACACGCCACCGGGCTTGACATCCTGGACCATCTTCATGCCCATGTGGATGTAAGCGGGGTTGTGGCAGGCCACGAAGTCAGCCTGGTTGATGTAGTAGGGGCTGCGGATGGGCTTGTCGCCGAAACGCAGGTGGCTGATGGTCACGCCGCCGGTCTTCTTGGAGTCATACTGGAAGTACGCCTGAATGTACTTGTCGGTATGGTCGCCGATGATCTTGGTGGAGTTCTTGTTGGCGCCGACAGTGCCGTCGCCGCCCAGGCCCCAGAACTTGCACTCCTTGGTGCCGGGAGCGGAGGTGATGGGAGCGGGCTTGACTTCGGGCAGGCTCAGGTTGGTGACGTCGTCCACGATGCCGATGGTGAAGCGGGCCTTGGGAGCATCCTTCTCCAGTTCCTTGTACACGGCAAAGACGCTGGACGGCGGGGTGTCTTTGGAGCCCAGGCCGTAACGGCCGCCGGTCAGGACGATGTCGTTCAGGCCGGCCTCACGCAGAGTGGCGGCCACATCCAGGTACAGGGGCTCGCCCAGGGAGCCGGGCTCCTTGGTGCGGTCCAGAACGGCGATCTTCTTGACGGTCTTGGGCAGGACCTTCAGCAGGGCGCTGGAGACCCAGGGACGGTACAGGCGGACCAGAACCAGGCCGACCTTCTCGCCCTTGGCGGTCAGGTAGTCAACGACCTCCTCTGCGACGTCGCAGATGGAGCCCATGGCGATGATGACGCGGTCAGCATCCTCGGCGCCGTAGTAGTTGAACAGGTCGTAGTTGGTGCCCAGCTTCTCGTTGATCTTGGCCATGTACTTCTCAACAACGGCAGGCAGAGCCTCGTAAGCGGGGTTGCAGGCCTCACGATGCTGGAAGAAGACGTCGCCGTTCTCGTGGGAACCGCGCATCTTGGGGTGCTCGGGGTTCAGGGCCTTGGCACGGAACTCCTCGACAGCCTCCATGTTGCACATTTCCTTCAGGTCCTCGTAGTCCCACTTCTCGATCTTCTGGATCTCGTGGGAGGTACGGAAGCCGTCGAAGAAGTTCACGAACGGAACGTGGCCCTCGATAGCGGACAGGTGGGCAACGGGAGACAGGTCCATGACCTCCTGCGGGTTGCTCTCGGCCAGCATGGCAAAGCCGGTCTGACGAACGGCCATAACGTCGCTGTGGTCACCGAAGATGTTCAGGGACTGGGTAGCAACGGTACGGGCAGAAACGTCAAAGACGCAGGGCAGCTGCTCAGCGGCGATCTTGTACATGTTGGGGATCATCAGCAGAAGACCCTGGGAAGCGGTAAAGGTGGTGGTGATGGCACCGGTACCGAGAGAACCGTGGACAGCGCCTGCGGCGCCGGCCTCGGACTCCATCTCAACAACCTTGACCTGGTTGCCGAAGATGTTCTTCAGGCCTGCAGCGCTCCACTGGTCAACGGTGTCGGCCATGGGGCTGGAGGGGGTGATGGGGTAGATGGCAGCTACGTCGGTGAACGCATACGCTACGTGGGCCGCAGCGGTGTTGCCATCCATGGACTGTTTTGCTCTTGGCATGTTTCTTCCTCCGTTTACTTCGGTGTGCCGAAGGCCGCCAAAGCCTAGAGACCCACCAATTTGGATTCAGCACCCGCACACGGCCATACGGGGCCCATGGACATACCATGGCCCCGTGCAGTCAGTTTGCAGGAGAAAGTTTCCCCGCGCCGCAGCCCGTTTGTCGGGCAGCCCTGCGGTGCAGGAACGCTTTTGCTTGCTCTCATTTTACCAAATTTGCTCCCGTTTCGTAAAGTAGTATTGCATAGAATGTTGTACGATTTTTTTGTTAAAATATTGGCAATTTGACGATTCTCTTGTGGAATGTTACCGTATTTTGCACTAGGCCCTTGTGGAATAGATAGATATTTTGTATAATTCATCTTGTTGTCCCCCTATTTGACCGTATACAGACGTTTTTTGCCGGGCTGCAAAGGATTTTTTCCCCTTGCAAATTCCCGGAAATGTGGTAAAATAGGGGTCCGGAAGGTTAGCAGTAACTAACTTTCCGTTGGAAGGTTCTTCCCGTGTTGCCCCGGCAACGCTCCCGGCTCTTCGCCGGGGGTATACTGAGGACAACACCCGGGGACCGCGTCCAGCACAAACCGCGCACCCCGCGTGTTTGGAACCACCCTTTTCCCTTTTTATAAGGAGGTACCGTCGATGTACAATTATCCCCAGTGGGAAGGCTTTGAAGGCCGCATCTGGAAAGAGGAAGTCAACGTCCGGGATTTTATCCAGAAGAACTACCGCCCCTATGACGGGGATTCTTCCTTCCTGGCCGGTCCCACCGAAGCCACCAACAAGCTGTGGGGCGCTCTGCAGGAACTGCAGAAGGAAGAGCGCGCCAAGAACGGCGTGCTGGACATGGAGACCGAGGTTGTCTCCGGCCTGACCGCCTACGGCCCCGGCTACATCAAAGAGGACCTGAAAGATCTGGAGCAGATCGTGGGTCTGCAGACCGACAAGCCCCTCAAGCGCGCCTTCATGCCCTACGGCGGCATCAAGATGGCGGAGCAGGCCTGCACCACCTACGGCTACCAGCCCAGTGAGAAGCTGCACGAGATCTTTACCAAATATGCCCGCACCCACAACCAGGCTGTGTTCGACGCCTACACCCCCGAGATGAAGAAGGCCCGTCACAGCCACATCATCACCGGCCTGCCCGACACCTACGGCCGCGGCCGCATCGTGGGCGACTACCGCCGTGTGGCCCTGTACGGCATCGATCATCTGATCGCCGCCAAGCAGGAGGACTTTGCCAACTGCGGCGACGGCACCATGACCGACGACGTCATCCGTCTGCGGGAGGAGATTGCCCTGCAGATCAACGCCCTGAAGGGGATGAAGGAGATGGCCGCCATCTACGGCTACGACATCTCCGCCCCCGCCAAGGACGCCAAGGAAGCCGTCCAGTGGCTGTATTTCGGCTACCTGGCCGCCATCAAGACCCAGAACGGCGCCGCCATGAGCGTGGGCCGCATCTCCACCTTCCTTGACATTTATATCCAGCGCGATCTGGACAGGGGCATCCTGACCGAAAGTCAGGCACAGGAGCTCATCGACCACATGGTCATGAAGTTCCGCATGGTCAAGTTTGCCCGCATCCCCAGCTACAACCAGCTGTTTAGCGGCGACCCCGTGTGGGCCACCCTGGAAGTGGCGGGCATCGGCATGGACGGCCGGTCCATGGTCACCAAGACCTGCTACCGCTTCCTGCATACCCTGGAGAACATGGGCCCCGCCCCCGAACCCAACCTGACGGTGCTCTACTCCAGCGCCCTGCCGGAGAACTTCAAGAAGTACGCTTCCGAGATCTCCATCAAGACCAGCTCCATCCAGTACGAGAACGACGACGTGATGAAGCCTGTGTGGGGCGACGACTATTCCATCTGCTGCTGCGTGTCCGCCACCCAGACCGGCAAGGAGATGCAGTTCTTCGGCGCCCGTGCCAACCTGGCCAAGTGCCTGCTGTACGCCATCAACGGCGGCATGGACGAGAAGCTGCATGAGCAGGTGGGCCCCAACTACGCCCCCATCACCAGCGAGTACCTGGACTATGACGAGGTCATGAAGAAGTACGATGTGATGATGGACTGGCTGGCCGGCCTGTACGTGAACGTGCTGAACCTGATCCAGTACATGCACGACAAGTACTACTATGAGGCCGCCGAGATGGCCCTCATCGACACCGACGTGCGCCGCACCTTTGCCACCGGCATTGCGGGCTTCAGCCATGTGGTGGACAGCCTTTCCGCCATCAAGTACGCCAAGGTCAAGACCGTCCGGGACGAGACCGGCCTGGTCATCGGCTACGAGACCGAGGGCGACTTCCCCAAGTACGGCAACGACGACGACCGCGCCGACGAGATTGCCGTCTGGCTGCTGAAGAGCTTCATTGACAAGGTGAAGCGCCGTCACACCTACCGCAACTCCGAGGCCACCACCTCCATCCTGACCATCACCTCCAACGTGGTGTACGGCAAGGCCACCGGCGCCACCCCCGACGGCCGCAAGGAGTACACCCCCTTCGCCCCGGGTGCCACCCCCAGCTACGGCGCCGAGACCCACGGCCTGCTGGCGTCCCTGAATTCCGTGGCCAAGCTGCCCTATCACTGGGCGCTGGACGGCATCTCCAACACCCAGACCATCAACCCCGACGCTCTGGGCCATTCCGAGACCGAGCGCACCAACAACCTGGTGCAGGTGCTGGACGGCTACTTCGACCAGGGTGCCCATCACCTGAACGTGAACGTCTTCGGCACCGAAAAGCTGCTGGACGCCATGGAGCATCCCGAGAAGGAAGAGTATGCCAACTTCACCATCCGCGTGTCCGGCTATGCGGTCAAGTTCATCGACCTGACCCGCGAACAGCAGCTGGACGTCATCGCCCGCACCTGCCACAAGAAGATGTGAGCATGACCCCCGCGGCCTGACCCCATAAAAAAAGCCCCCGCATGTGCCTGTCGGCAGAGCCGGCGGCCATGCAGGGGCTTTTCGTTTGGTATTCCGTAAAGTTTCTCCTGGGGCAGGAGCGTGCCTGCCGGAAGGCACGACTTCTTCCCGGAAGATTTTCTGACCGGGGGATGCCTGCCGGAAGGCACGACTTCATCCCGGAAAGTTTCTGACCGGGCGGAGGAATCTGCCCTGGGGCCCGGTTTTTTCCGGGAATACTCTATTTGTTTCCTGCCGTCAACCGCAGAAACCATCAGCTGCGGGCGGCGGCGCTCACCTCACGGGCAAATTCCCGGTAGTCCTTGTCGGCCAGCAGCCAGCCGTTGGCGGCGCCCTGGACCAGAGCGTCCGCCACCGCCACCACGATATACAGCCACAGCAGGGGAACCTGAGGTGCCAGCCCCAGATAAGAGGGCAGACTGGTCAGCAGCAGCACTAGGGAGGCGATCCCTCCCGCCAGGCCCAGCCAGGCCAGAATCCGCAGCCCGCGGCGCAGCATGAAGCTGATGCCCGCGGCGGCCACCAGTCCCAGCAGTACGCTGGCGATGGCGCCGGTGGAAAAGATGCCTGCGGCCATGAGTGCCACCGTGACCAGGGCCGTGACCGCCCGCATCCCCACCCACAGGGTGGTGGCCCGCCTGCTGTGAGCGCAGGCGGCGGCGTGCTTGGCGCGCAGTTGCTGCAGCCGGTCGGGGGTCTGGTTGTTTTGGGGCGTTCCTGTGTTGGTTTCCATCTGCGGCACCTCCTGTTTCTGTGTACCAGTGTATCACACACGGCCCAGGAATGCCACCCGCATTTTGTTGTTTTGTCATTTTGCTTTGTTGTTTTATCATCAAAATCCATATCTGTGCGGCGGAAAGACCGTCGCCGTCAAAGGAGGCATATCCATGTCGGACGCTGTGAAAGAGCCTTTGGGCTATATCAATTCGGTGGAGACCTTCGGCCTGGTGGACGGGCCGGGGGTGCGGTACGTGCTGTTTTTGCAGGGCTGCCGCATGCGCTGCCGCTACTGCCACAACCCCGAGACCTGGGCATTCAACAAGGACAACGCCCAGACCCCCGCCGAAGCCTTTGCGGCGGCCTACCGCTACCGCAACTACTGGAAGAACAACGGCGGCCTGACCGTGAGCGGGGGAGAGCCCCTGCTGCAGATCGAGTTTCTCACCGAGCTCTTCCGCCTGGCCAAGGCCAAGGGGGTGCACACCACCCTGGACACCTGCGGCCAGCCCTTCACCACCGAGGAACCCTTCTATTCCAAATTTGTGGAGCTGATGAAATACACCGACCTGGTGATGCTGGACATCAAGGAGTGGGACAGCGCCCGCCACAAGGCCCTGACCGGCCACCCCAACGAGAATATTCTGGAAATGGCCCGGTGGCTGTCCGACCACGGCAAGGATATGTGGATCCGCCACGTGCTGGTGCCCGGCCTGACCGACGACGAGGCCGCCATGGCCGCCACCGGCGACTTCATCAAGAGCCTGAAAACGGTGCGCCGGGTGGAGGTGCTGCCTTACCACACCCTGGGGCTGTTCAAGTGGGAGAAACTGGGCATCCCCTATTCTCTGGACGGGGTGCCGGTGCCCACCGACGAACAGGTGAGCAAAGCCGAGGAGTTGCTGGGGGTTGTGAAGGAATAAAATTTCCTTCACAGAACCTTTTCTGTTTCTTTGGAAACGGTAGTTTGTCGGAGTGTTGTCGCTTTTTGCCGCCAAAAAGCGACGGAAAAACCGCCACCGTTTCGAGGCGGTGGACGCCGACCAGGGCTGCGGCCCTGGACCCGGGGAATGCGGCCACCTGACGACGGCCTTCTCACCGGTCTGGGGACCGGTGAGCAAGGAATGGATTTAATACCATTTCCCGGTAACGCCTGCTTTCGGAAGTCATCTGGCAAGGTTGCACCCAAGCCAGGCACGTTCTTCCCTTTTACCAGTGACCTTTTTGCCACGCCATTAAAATTCATTCCTTGCTCAGGCCCCCCAGGGCCTGAGAAGGCCGTCGCAAGGTGGCCGCATCTTGGGGTC
>CAUEKL010000089.1 GCA_959018215.1 uncultured Gemmiger sp. | reverse complement strand
CCCCACACCAGGAACACCGCCCCCGCCAAAGCGCACAGGGGCACCAGACGGCGGTGGTCGGTGCCGAACAGCAACCGCACCACATGAGGAACCACCAGCCCCACAAAGCCGATGGCGCCGGCGGAATACACCGCAAAGCCCACCATGAGAGAACTGACGATCAGGTAAACCAGGCGGTACCGGTGCAGGTCGGTGCCCAGGGTCACGGCGGTCTCATCCCCCAGCAGCATCAGGTTGAGGGTGCGGCACTGGGTGAGAAAGAAAACGGTGCCCCCCGCCGCCACCATCAGCATCAGGCCGTTGTTGGGCCAGTTAGCGGCGGCCAGGCTGCCCATGGTCCAGCGCAGGATCTCCCCGGCGGCACGGTCTGCATTGCGCAGATACAAAAGGAACTGGGTCGCTGCACCGCACACCGCGGACAACGCGCTGCCCGCCAGCAGCAGCTTGACCGAACTGGCCCGGCCACCCACGTTGGCCAGAGCCACCACCGCCAGGGAGATGCCCAGTGCCCCCGCAAAGGCCATCAACCCCACATAATTGCCCCCTAAGACTGTACCCACCCCCAGCAGCACCGCGAGAGTGACCCCCAGGTTGGCCCCGGAAGAGACGCCCAGGATGTACGGATCAGCCAGAGGGTTTTTGACGATGGCCTGCATGGCTACCCCGCACAGGGACAGGCAGGTGCCCACGGCGGCCGCCAGGATCAGGCGAGGCAGACGGATGAGCCAGACCACATCATGTACCGCCGTGCCGGCGGCGGAATCTGCGGGCAGAGGAGTACCGGTCAGCAGATGGAGCAGTTCTTGCCGGATGATGGTATACACCTGCCCCACCGGCAGCCGGGTGGTACCGAAGGAAACAGCCAGAATCAGGGACAGCACCAGGGCAATGCCCAGAAAGAGCAGGGCCGCTGCGGTACCCGCCGGGCTTTGCCACCACCGGAGGGAAGCGTTCTGCCGCCTCATGCAGCAGCTCCGCTTTCGGCCGTCTGCAGATCGGGGTACATCCCTGCGGCGATGGTATGGATGCCGTCCACCGTGCGGGGACCGGCGGCGTAGACATCTCCCAACATCACCGGCAGCACCCGGCCGGTCTTGACTGCGGACAGGCTGGCCAGGGCCGGGTCCTCGGTGATGGCCCCCAGCTGCTGGGCCACCACAGTGGCCGGATCATCCCCGGAATAGGCCATATAAACCACAAAGATCACATCCGGGTCGCTCTGGACCAGCTCTTCCTTGCTCATCTCCCCGCCGTCCGGATTCACCAGGGTCCCGCCCAGCTGGGTGACCATATCCCCCGCCAGGGTGTCGGCACCGTAGTTGGTCATACCGCCGCCGATGGGTTCCACCACCGCCACGGTCTGGGAGGATTGCCCCTGCGCCTGAGACAGGGTCGCTTCCACGCTGGAGCGCATTTCCTCCACCAGGGCTTCCGCCTTATCTTCCACAGCAAAGATGCGACCCAGGTTCAGGATATCGGTGTACTCGTTTTCCAGGGTACGGGGACGTCCGCCGCCCCGGGTATTGGAATTGATATAGGTGGCCACACCCTTTTGGTTCCAACCGGTCACATCCCCCAGTTTCTTTTCACTGAACAGCGAACCCCAGGAAAGGATCATATCCGGCTGCAAAAGGGTCATGGTTTCCTTGTCCGGGGCAAAGACATCCTCCTGATAGTTCATCCCGGCAAAGCCCGCCTGCCATTCTTCCTTGACTTCATTATCCAGCCCATAGGAAGCCACCACATGGTCTTCCAGCCCCAGAGCAATCATGGTTTCGATAGAGCCCTGGTACACCGCCACCACACGCTCGGGAGCCTTTTCGTAGGTGTAGCTCACCTCGTCTCCGGCGTAGTTGTAGTTGGTGATGGTGACAGGGTAATGACCGTCACCGGTCTGGGCTGCCGCCGTTTCGGGGCTGGCCTGGGAGGCGGCAGGACCGCACCCCGCTGCCAGGAACAGCAGGCCCAGGGCCAGGGCGCCAAGACGGATGGAATGCTTTGTTTTCATGTTTGACCTCTCTTTGTTGGAACCGATGAGCCACCGCAAAAAGGAAACGGGCCCTTCCTGCCCCAAACGGCAGAAAAAGGCCCGTACAAAAACAAAGCACGCCAAAACACGGTGTACCAAGGTTTTACCGCGCAAACGTTTCGTCCGTCCGCTGCACGGGCCCTGCCCCGCGCTGCGGGCGGTTCATCCCGGCAGCGTGGGCAGTATTCAAACAGCAAGGCAGGTCTTCCGGCTCTGGCGTCGGCGTTCCGGTCCTGTCTTCCCATGCCGTAGGCACAGTGACATCCTCGGGCCGGAACTCAGCCATTACGGCGGCGGTCCCGCGCAGGTCTTGCACCTGCTTCCCTATTCTCCCGGCCGGCATACGCCCCGGGCACCTTGTGTTGCTTTGTGCTTATAACGGTACCATAGAACCGGCATTTTGGCAAGCCGAACGGCACAGAAAAAGGCGGAAACACCGCTTTTGCCGCGGCATTCCCGCCTTTGGGAATCTATCCGTTTGCTTTTTTGCTCTTGCCGGGATCGCGCAAAAACACATAGGTATTCTCATCCGAGTGAGCCGGAGAAAAGTGAAAGTGCTGGCGGTCAAACTTCTGTACATCTTTCGGGTCGGTGATGTTGTTTTCCGCCAGGAAGCGCACCATCTCTCCCCGGGCCATCTTGCACATGGTGGCTTTTTCGATGACCTTGCCGTCCTTGTCTTCCCCGAAGATGCAGGTGATGAACCGCACGCTGGGCGGCAGATACCGGGATACGCAGACGCTGTATTCCTTGGAGGCCAGGTTGAGAATGCAGTCGGTTTCTTCAAACAGCTGCCGGGCCAGGGTATCGCCCCAGAAGGTATACACATCCTTGGCTCCATCCACGGCAAGCCGGGCCTGCATTTCCAGCCGGTAAGACGTTACCCCGTCAAAGGGGCGCAGCAGGCCGTAAAAGCCGGAGAGGATGCGCAGGTGGTCCTGGATATACTCGAACTCCCAGGTGGTGAACACCCCCGGCGCCATGTACTGATACTGGATGCCCTCATAGCTGAGAATGGCCGGGGTCAGATGCCGGCGCAGGTCCATGGCCTGCAGGCGCTGCACGTTCAGTTCGGCCAGCTGGTCGTTGCACTTCCACAGCTTTTTGAGCTCTGCATAGGACATGGATCGCAGCCGGGCGAGCAGCTGTTCGGTCCGCTCCAGAAACCGGGGCAGGGCCAGCCATTCCAGGCTGTCGGTATCCACATTCATCTTTTTGGCCGGAGAAATGATGATTTTCATACGCGCGCCTTACTGTTCCAGATAGGCCAGAATATCGGCGGCGTTGGTGTCCGGCTTGACCTTGGGCATCACCTTTTCAATGTTGCCTTCCGGGTCGATGATATAGGTGGTACGCACCACTCCCATGCTCACCTTGCCGTAAAGCTTTTTCTCCTGCCAGACGCCGTAAGCCTGGATGGCCTTGAGTTCGGGGTCGGAGAGCAGGATGAAGGGCAGGTCATATTTCTGGGCAAACTTCAGATGGGAAGCCACCGAATCCTTGCTGACGCCGATGACCACCACATCCTTGTTGCGGAAGCCCTCAAAATTCTGGGCAAAAGCACAGGCCTGCCGGGTGCAGCCGGGCGTATTGTCCCGGGGATAGAAATACAGGACCACCCGCTTGCGCGCAGAATCGGGCAGGCTGACCGTGTTGCCGTTCTGGTCGTTGAGGGTAAAATCGGGGGCTTTGGTTCCAATCTCCAACATGAGGCTTCATCCTTCCTTGTCTGTGTTTGTGTCGGTTCCAGTATAAGCGGCAGATTTGCCCGGTGTCGGTTGCCGAAAGCACAGAGCCGTCCGGAATATTGCCTTTCACACAAAATCCGTCAGACTCATTTGTCCGTCCTCGCTCTCCCGCTCCATGGGCGGCGGCTCAACGGTCAACAGTTCCAGGGCCGCCCGGGGATCGGTCAGCCAGGGGCGCACCTGCTCATGGGACAGAATCAACGGCATGCGGTCATGGATATCCCGCACCGAGTCATTGGGAGCCGTGGTCAGCACCACAAAGCAGTCCTGCCCGTCCACGTTGTCGTAAACACCGGCCAGGTACAAAGGACTTTCCGGGCGCTGAAACAAATACTTGTGCCTGGCGGCATCCCATTCGTAATAACCGGTGGCGGGGATCACGCAGCGCCGCCCCACCATGCTGCGGCGGAACATCGGTTTTTCGCACACCGTCTCCGCCCGGGCATTGATGACAAGACCGCCCTGCCAGCCGGGAATGCCCCAGCGCTGGAACACCGCCGTCACCCGGTCGCCTTCGGCAATCAGGACCGGGGCCTCCTGAGCAGGGGCAACATCTCCTGTGAATTCAGTGGTCCCGGTCTGCACCTGGCCGGCATGCCGCTGTGCCGCCTGCACGATCTGCCGAAACGCCTGGTATTTTTGGGTGGAAAACTGATATCGTCCGCACATAGCCTTCTGCACCGCCTTTCCCTTGTACCGCTTCCCTTTAAACTTGCCATAGCATGGTCATTCCTGACTTACAAATATCATATCACCGTCGTGACAAATTTCCAGCATGCACTCCCCTATTCCATCGTCCGTGTGCAAAAAGCCGCTGTATTTTGTCTGATGATAGCCATAGGTTTCGTCCAGTATGGTATAGACCGGGTCCGGAAACCGCTGCAGAAAATCCCGCAGAAACAGTTTTTCACCTCGGAAGGGACCTGTATTCCCCGCCAGCCCCTGGTATTGAAGGAGATAGGCATAACTGAACTCCCAACATACCCGATGAAATTCTACCTGTCCATCCGGCTGCCCGCCCGGCGCACCCGTCCGGATCATACCGGTGGCCAGGTGCATAATCAGCTGATCCTTGCGGATTTCAAAGGAGTCCACCTGCATGTCATGCAGTGAATAGGGCGTTTTGATGTTTTCCCGCACCGTCTTTTTCATGGCAGTTCCTTTCAAAGGGATACACAGTTCCGGATCTGTGCCGCAAGCAGAGCACGGAATTCTTCCTGCGTGCCTTCAGTCAGGTCTTTTTTCTGCAGCAGAGTCACCTGTTCTCCGTATACCAAAAGATACGTATCCGCCGTTTCCACCGCACATTCAAATTGCTCCCAGGGGAAGGTCTGCGCCTGCCGGTCAGAGTCCGAAATGGTCATTCCCTGGAGCGAAAAACCGACCTGAAGCATCTGCCCTTCCGGCAGGGATTGTAGCCCCGACAAAAGGATTCCAGCCGATTTGTCAAAGGGATTTTTCCGGCGGCTCTGGCTGCCCCACAAACCGCCGATCCCCGCCGAAACGGCAACAGCTCCCGCCACCAGCGGCACCGCCAGTTCCTGCGGCTCCATCAGGCCGGGAACGAAAAGAAAAATTCCCAGAGCCAGACAGACAACACTCAGCACCCGGGTCCTGACCCGGCTTCGGGTACGTCCTTTGGAAACGTTCCTAAGGGAATCGGTGATCCGCCACAAGCCGGGATTTTGCTGCCGGGAAATCAGTTCAGTCCGCTTTTCCAGCGCCTGGCTGACCTGAGGCAAAAGAGTTTCCCTGTTATAGGGCGTGGGTGTGAATACAAAGTGAGCGTCGGGCATCGTCTGTACCGCCTTTCGGGTGAAATATCAGTGGGTCCGGTGCTTGTTCCTTGTTGGTTTCAGCATACCATTGTTGCCCGTAACAATGCAAGGATTCTTCTGCCCGCATTTTGTAAAATCTTCCCCAAGCCTTTCTCCATTTCTGGACTTGTCTGTTTCAGAAACCGGGAAACAAGAAAGGCGGTGAAAGAGCCAATCCTTCGCCGCCTTTTTTCATCACAGAAACTGCCCTTCGCTTCCAAATGGAGCCGGGTCTGCCAACCGCACACCAAGCCAAGCGGAACGACATGGGCAGCCCTGCCATGGGAAGAAGCGGGAGCCAGCAAAAATCCTTTGCGGCTGGGGCAGACTTTGCTTGCAGAACGCAGACTATGTCTGTCATCCAGGGCCCTCCCCGCATAGGAAAAGCCCCCGGACAAACCGGGGGCTTTGGATTCTTTATGGAGATCAGTCCGCCCAATGGGGGTTCCGATAGATAGCCCGGCCTACACCGATCAGATCGGCACAGCCCTCCTCCAGAAGTTCTTCCGCCTGGGCCGGGGTGGTGACCCCGCCAGTCAGAAGAACCGGGATCTCCACCGCCTGCTTTGCGGCCCGGGACATATCCTGGAAATACCCCGGCTCCTGATGGCCCGGACGGACAAATCCATTCATGCCGCCGGTGAGGTGGAGCAGGTCTGCCCCGCTTTCCGCCAGAATCCGGCAGGCCGCAGTGGAATCTTCCAGGGTGCTGCCCCCCTCCTGGTAATCGCAGCCCCCCAGCCGGACCGCCACAGGGAAATCCTCCCCTGCCGCCTGGCGCACCGCCTGCAGTACCTCCCGATGGAACCGGGTCCGGTTTTCCACCGACTGGGAGCCATAGGCGTCGGTCCGGTGATTGGCCAGGGGCGAATAGAACTGATTCAGCAGATAGCCGTGGGCCGCGTGGATTTCTACACCATCGAAGCCCGCCTCTCTGGCCCGCCGGGCGGCCTCGCCAAATGCCTGAGCCGTCTCCTGGATCTGCCGGACCGTCATTTCTGCGGGCAGTTCTTTCTGCTGCTTGGGGTGACAGAGGGCACTGGGGCCAACCGGCGTCTGCCCCGTTACCTGGGAAGAGGCAGCGGTGCCGGCATGGCTCAGCTGGGCAAAGATTTTCACCCCTTCCTGATGCACGCAGTCAGTCAAACGCCGCCAACCGGGGAGGGCTGCATCCTCTGCCATGGATGTCTGGCCGGGGTGGGCTTTGCCCTGCTGGCTGACATAGCTGTGTTCAGTGATGATGAGGCCAATCTTGCTGTACCGGGCACGCTCCTGGTAATAGGCGCAGACCGCGTCGGTGATGCCGCCGGCTTCATCGGCTTTGGCGGTGGCCATGGGCGGCATCACCAGGCGTTTTTTCAAGGTCAGCCCATGGATGGTAATAGGTTCAAACAAACGCGACATAGATAAATCCTCTCTTTCGCAAATGATGGTGTTACGAACGGGCCGACTGGAAATCTGTTTTCCGCAGTTCCAGGAAACCGAGGGTCAAAGCCAGCACAAAAGCACAGGCATCCCCCACTGGGCCGGCCCACAGGGCGCCCTCCACCCCCAGAAACTGGGGCAGGATCACCAGAGCCGGCAGCAAAAACAAGACCTGACGGGACAAAGATACCAGGGTGGCCTGCACCGGCTTGCCGATGGCCTGGAAAAAGACGCCGGTGCACAGTTGGAATCCGTTCAGGGCGATGAGGAGCAGGAAGATTTTCAGGCTCTTCACCGCAAACTCCTGGTACAGTGCAGACTCGGAGCCGAAGATGCTGATGATGGCCTCCGGGAACAGCTGGAACACCGCCGTGCCCAGGGCCATCACCACGGTGGCACAGCCCACCGCCAGGAAATAGGTTTTTCTGGCCCGGTCCATCTTCCCTGCGCCGTAGTTGTAGCCGATGATGGGCTGGGAGCCCACGGCGATGCCGATCACAATGCCGGTGATGATCTGGTTGATCTTCATGGTAATGCCCAGGGTGGTCATGGGGATCTCTGCGCCATATTTGGAGGCGGCGCCGTACTTCACCAGCACATTGTTCATCACAGCAATGACGATGGTGGCTGCCAGCTGCAGAAAGAAACTGGACACCCCCAGGCTGCACAGTTTCAGGCAGAGCTTGACACGGGGAATCAGGCATTCCCGGGTGAGGCGGATGGACTTGAAGCGCCGCAGATAGACCACCGTCAGAATGGTGGATATAATCTGGCCCAGCACCGTTGCGATGGCCGCACCGGTCACCCCCATCCCAAACACAAAGATAAAGAGGGGGTCCAGAATGGTGTTCAAAATGGCACCGCTGAGGGTTGCCATCATGGCATAGACCGGACTGCCATCCGCCCGCACCACCGAGTTGAACCCCATGCTGAACATATAAAAGGGGAAGCCCAGCACAATGATGGAGCCATATTCTAGCGCATAGGGCATGATGGTTTCGGTGGCGCCGAAGAGGATGCATAGGGGCCGCAGCCACACAAAAGAGACTACGGTAAGCACCACGCTCACGATGACGGTCAGTGTGAGGGCATTGCCCACCCCCTTGGCCGCGTTTTTCAGCTCCTTCTGCCCCAGGCAGAGGCTGAAAAAGGCGGTGGCGCCGTCACCAATCATCAGCCCCAGCGCTAGTGCAATGACGGTGATGGGCAAAATGACATTGGTGGCGCCGTTGCCCAGATAACCCACCCCGCGGCCGATAAAAATTTGATCTACGATATTGTACAGGGTACTGACCACCATCGAAATGATACTGGGAATTGCAAAGGTCCGCAGCAGCTTCCCGATGGGAGCAGAGCCTAGCGATTGACGCTCTGTCTGTTCCATCTCGTTCTCCTTTTCTCTTGATTATCATGGCAGGCTATTTTGCCACACCAAACTATAAACTTTCCCATTATGGGAAAGTCAAGAGGAAATTTGCAAACGGACACAAAAAAGCACCGCGGGCACCATTCCTGCGGTGCTTTCTGCGGTGCTTTCTATTGACTCAGAGCGGTTCCTGCAGCTCCAGCTTAAGTCCCTGGGGATCGAAGTGGGCAGAGGTCACATTGGTGATCACTAGGCACCGGGCATCGGGGCGCTGGGAAAAATAGTCCCCCATCAGC
>CAUEKL010000088.1 GCA_959018215.1 uncultured Gemmiger sp. | reverse complement strand
GTCTGGTAGGCGATGGATTCCAGCGCCGCCCGGATGATGTGGTTGCGCCCGGCCCCCCGGGTCAGCCCCACCAGGGCACCCCGGGCGTACATGTCCCAGTAGGGGGCGCCCAGCCCGGTGAAGGCGGGCACCAGATACACCCCGGCGCTGTCCGGCACCTTTTTGGCAAAGTATTCGGTGTCCGAAGCCTCGGTGATGAGATGCAGCTCGTCCCGCAGCCACTGGACCACCGCCCCGCCCACAAAGACGCTGCCTTCCAGGGCATACCGGATGCGGCCGTTCACCCCCGAAGCGATGGTGGTGATGAGTCCGTTGCGGCTGCGGACAAGGGACTCCCCGGTGTTCATCAAAAGGAAGCAGCCGGTGCCGTAGGTGTTTTTGGCTTCGCCCGCCTCAAAGCAGGTCTGGCCGAAGAGGGCGGCCTGCTGGTCTCCCGCAATGCCCGCGATGGGCACCTCCACCCCCTGGATGTTCACGGTGCCGTATACCTCGCTGCAGGAGCAGACCTTGGGCAGCATGGCCATGGGGATGCCCAGCCGGTCGCAGATGGTCTTGTCCCAGCAGAGATGTTCAATGTCGAAGAGCATGGTGCGGCTGGCGTTGGTGTAGTCGGTCACATGGGCGGCGCCGCCGGTGAGCTTCCAGATCAGCCAGCTGTCCACCGTGCCGAAGAGCAGCCTGCCTTCCTCTGCCTGCTGGCGGGCGTCGGGGACGTTGTCCAGAATCCACTTGATCTTGGTGGCGGAAAAATAGGCGTCGATGAGCAGGCCGGTGCGCTGCTGCACATAGTTGGTGAAGGCGGTGTCCTGTTTCAGCTCCTCGCACAGAGCGGCGGTGCGGCGGCACTGCCACACAATGGCGTTGTATACCGGGCGGCCGGTCTCCTTGTCCCAGACGATGGCGGTCTCCCGCTGATTGGTGATGCCGATGCCCGCAATCTCCTGCACATCCACCCCGCTCTTGGCCAGCACCTCCATCAGGACGCCGTACTGGCTGGAATAGATCTCCATGGGGTCGTGCTCCACCCAGCCCGGATGGGGGTAATGCTGGGTGAATTCCCGCTGGGCCAGATCCACGATGTTCTGGTCCTTGTCGAACAGGATGCAGCGGCTGCTGGTGGTGCCCTGGTCCAGGGCAATCACATACTTTTTCATGGTAGGGCCTCCTGTAGTGTTACATCTCCCAGACCGCAGGGCTGGAACTGGAAACAGCCACCGCTCCGGCACGGATGGCGGCCATGACTTCGTCTTTGTACTTGACCAGCCCCCCGGCAATGATGGGGGTGCGGGTCTTCTGGGCCAGTTCGGCAATGACCCGGGGCATGATGCCGGGCAGGATCTCGATGAAATCCGGCTTGCCCACGCCCAGCTGGGCGGGCAGGTTGTCCAGGGATAAGGAATCCAGGATGAACGCCCGCTGTACCGTCAGAAGCCCCAGATGCCGGGCCCGGCGGATCAGGGGCGGCCGGGTGGAGATGATGCCGTCCGGGCGGCAGAGCCCCCGCAGGGCGTCCACCGCCACTTCCCGGGCGGAAAGGCCTTCCACCAGGTCGATGTGGACGATGGCCAGCTTGCCTTCCTGCCGGACCTGCTCCACCAGCCCCGGCACACTGACCAGGGTGCCGAAAAGCAGAAACACCGCCTCGCAGTCGCTTTGCAGGGCCCTGGCCAGCCCGGCCTCGTCCTTGACGGCGGCGATCACCGGGCAGTCCAGCAGCCGGGCCCGTTTTTGTTCCAGCGTTTCCATCAGGGGTTCCATCTTGGCAAAATCCTCCTGCCGCCGCAGCGGCCAAATAAAAAGAGTGGGGCGCATTTCCGATCGTCCCACTCCCTGCTCTTGTGAACAGATTCATTATGGCAGGTTTGCTGAAAAATGTAAAGCGGCCAAACCAAAAATGGCTATTCTGCCAAAAACCGGACCTCGCTTTTGGCCAACCTGCCAATTCCGCCGGACCCGCCTTGACAGCCGGGGAAAGGGAATGGTACAGTAAACATGTTCAGAAGACTGCTTGTGTCAAGAGTGAAGCAGATGCGGCCCGGCAAGGGCGGTATTTGCTTTGCTCTTTTTTTGTGAGCAAAACAGGGAGGCAATCTATGTATGATGTGATCATCATCGGCTGCGGGGTCATCGGGGCGGCCACTGCCCGCCGTCTGGCCCGGTGCCGGTTGAAGGTGGCGGTGCTGGAAGCCCAGAACGATGTGGCCAACGGCACTACCAAGGCCAACAGCGCCATCGTCCATGCCGGGTATGACCCGGAACCGGGCAGCCTCATGGCCCGGCTGAATGTGGAAGGAAACCGGCAGATGGGGGATCTGTGCGCCGAGCTGGATGTGCCCTTCCGGCGCACCGGCTCTTTGGTGCTGGCCTTCGGGGCGGACCAGCAGCCCAGGCTGGAAGAACTTTACCGCCGGGGTACCGCCAACGGGGTGCCCGGTCTGCGGTTGCTCACCGGGGAAGAGGCCCGGCAGCTGGAACCCAACCTGTCCGAAACCGTGACCGGGGCGCTGCTGGCGCCCAGCGCGGGCATCGTGGACCCCTGGGGGCTGGCTCTGGCCCTGATCGAAAACGCCGTCACCAACGGGGTGGAACTCTTCCGCAGCTGTCCCGTCACCGCCGTGCGGGAGGAAAACGGCCATTTTGTGCTCACCACCCCCCAGGGGGAGTTCACCGCCCGGTATGTGATCAACGCGGCGGGGGTGGATGCCGACAAGGTCCGCGCCCTGCTGGAGACCCCCGACTTCACGGTGCATCCCAGCCGGGGAGAGTATTACCTGCTGGATAAAAGCGAAGGCAAAACGATCAGCCGGGTCATCTTCCAGTGTCCCGGCCCCGAGGGCAAGGGGGTTCTCGTTGCCCCCACCGTCCACGGCAACCTGCTGGTGGGCCCCAACGCCGAGGCGGTCACCGACCGCCGGGACCTGGGCAACACCGCCGACGCCCTGGACTTTGTCCGCCGCCGGGCGCTGCAGAGCGTGCCGGAGCTGAACCTGCGGCAGAACATCCGCAACTTCAGCGGCATCCGGGCCAACACCGACCGGGGGGATTTCGTCATCGAGACAAGCAAAGCCCACCCCCACTGGCTGGACCTGGCGGGCATCTGCTCCCCGGGGCTGAGCAGCGCCCCGGCCATCGCCGACTATGCGGCGGAGCTGCTGGCAGAAGAGGGCCTGTCCCTGGAAGAAAAGCCGGACTTCAACCCCCGCCGTCAGGCCGTGCCCCGCTTCCGGGAACTGAATCCGGAGCAGCGGGCGGAACTCATTCAGAAAGATCCCCGGTTCGGCAGGGTCATCTGCCGGTGCGAGACGGTCACCGAAGGGGAGATCGTGGCAGCCCTGCACAGCCCAGTGCCTGCCTGGACCATCAACGGGGTCAAGCGCCGGTGCAACGCGGGCATGGGCCGATGCCAGGGGGGCTTCTGCGGCCCCCGGGTGCAGGAGATCATCGCCCGGGAACTGGGCATTCCCATGACCGATGTCCTCATGGACCAGGACGGCACCTGGGTGCTAGCCCGGGAAACCAAGACCGGAAAGGAGGCGCGCTGAGATGGCAGCCTATGAACTCATCGTGGTCGGCGGCGGCCCTGCCGGGCTGGCGGCGGCCTGCCGGGCCTGGGAAAAGGGCCTGCGCCGCATCCTCATTCTGGAGCGGGACTCCGAACTGGGGGGCATCCTGAACCAGTGCATCCACAGCGGCTTTGGGCTGCAGCGCTTCCGGGAGGAACTCACCGGCCCGGAATACGCCGGGCGGTTCATTGAAATGCTGGGGGATACCGGCGTGGAGACCCGCCTGGACACCATGGTGCTGCAGATCGTCCCCGGCAAAGACGGCGCCCCCCATCAGGTGCACGCCGTCAGCGCGAAAGAAGGGTATCAGGTGCTGGAGACCCAGGCCGTGGTGCTGGCCATGGGCTGCCGGGAACGCACCCGGGGGGCCATCTCCATTCCCGGGGAGCGGCCTTCCGGCATCTTCACCGCCGGGGCGGCCCAGCGGTATCTGAATATCGAAGGGTACATGGTGGGTCGCCGGGTGGTCATTCTGGGCTCCGGGGATATCGGGCTCATCATGGCCCGCCGCATGACCCTGGAAGGGGCCAAGGTGCTGGCCTGCGTGGAGCTCATGCCCTATTCCGGCGGGCTCATGCGCAACATCGTCCAGTGCCTGCAGGATTTTGATATCCCGTTGTATCTCAGCCACACCATCACCGACATCAAGGGCCACGACCGGGTGGAACAGGTGACGGTGAGCGAGGTGGGGCCTGACCGCCGTCCCATCCCGGGCACCGAGATGGTCTTTGACTGCGACACCGTGCTGCTCAGCGTGGGACTCATCCCCGAAAACGAGCTGACCCGGGCCGCGGGGGCGGATATGGACCGCCGCACCAGCGGCGCCCGGGTGTATGAGAACATGGAGACCAGTATCCCCGGCATCTTTGCCTGCGGCAACGTGGTGCATGTGCACGACCTGGTGGACTATGTCTCCGCCGAGAGCGAGCGGGCCGGTGCCGCTGCGGCTGCCTATGTGCAGGGCAGGCGGGCCGAAGCCGCTGCCCGCACCCTGGAACTGAAAAACGGGGACGGGGTCAGCTACACCGTGCCCCAGACCGTCCGCCCCGACCAGGCGGGCAAGACGGTGGAGGTGTTCTTCCGGGTGAACCGGGTCACCGGGCCCGCTGCCATCGCGGTGCGGGACGGGGAGGGCAACTCTCTCACCGGGTTCCGCCGGGCCCATCTGGCCCCCGGCGAGATGGAGCACATCCTGCTGCCGGGGGACCTGGTCCGGGGGGCCAAGGGGCCTGTGACCATTTCCATTGAAGAGGACAAAGGGGGTGCGGCAAGATGAAAGAACTGGTGTGCATCGTCTGTCCCCGGGGCTGCCGCCTGCAGGTGGACGAGGACAACGGCTACGCGGTCACCGGCAACAGCTGCCCCCGGGGGGCCGAATACGGCCGGAATGAATTGCAGCACCCCACCCGGGTGCTGACCACCACCGTGCGGGTCACCGGGGGCGTGCACAGCCGCCTGCCGGTCAAGACCAGCACCGCCATCCCCAAGGATCTGCTCTTTGAGGCCATGGAGGTGGCCAACGCCGTCTGCGTGGCGGCACCGGTACAGCCCGGGCAGGTCATTGTGGAAAACCTGCTGGGCACCGGGGCGGACCTCGTCGCCGGGCGGGGGATTGCGAAGGGGTGACGTTCCCCTTGGGCCTCCCCTGTGTAAGGGGAGGTGCCGCGCAGCGGCGGAGGGGTTGGAAAGTCTGCCTTGTTTCTTGTTCACGGGCAATGATGGAACGTTACCAACCCCTCAGTCAGCTTCGCTGCCAGCTCCCCTTACACAGGGGAGCCGGTCTTTGCCGCAACAAACAAAAACCCCGCCGGTTCCCGTAAGGAACCGGCGGGGTTCTTATCTTGTTACGAAACGCCCGTCACGATCAGACGATGCCCTGCATCAGCATGGCGTCGGCCACCTTGGTGAAGCCGGCAATGTTGGCACCGGCCACCAGGTTGCCCTTCATGCCGTAGGTTTCGGCAGCGTTGGCAGCGTTGGCGTAGATGTTCTTCATGATGTTCTGCAGCCGTTCGTCCACTTCCTCGAAGGTCCAGGACAGACGCAGGGAGTTCTGGCTCATCTCCAGGCCGGAGGTAGCCACGCCGCCCGCGTTGGAAGCCTTGGCCGGGGCAAACAGGATGCCGTTGGCCTGCAGGTAAGCGACAGCGTCCGGGGTGGAAGGCATGTTGGCGCCTTCGGCCACGGCGTAGCAGCCGTTGGCCACCAGGGCCTTGGCGCCTTCCAGCGGCAGTTCGTTCTGGGTGGCGCAGGGCAGGGCGATGTCGCAGGCAACGCTCCAGATGCCCTGGCTGCCTTCCACATACTTGGCACTGGGCACATAGTCCAGATAGGTCTTGATGCGGGCGCGCTTGACTTCCTTGATCTCCTTCATGACCTTGTAGTCAATGCCGTTTTCGTCCACAATGTAGCCGTTGGAGTCGCTCATGGCAATGACCTTGCCGCCCAGCTCGGTGGCCTTCTGGTTGGCGTAGATGGCCACGTTGCCGGAACCGGAGATGACCACCTTGGCGCCGTCGAAGCTCTTGCCGTTGGCCTTGAGCATCTCATCGGCGAAGTAGCACAGGCCGTAGCCGGTGGCTTCGGTGCGCACCAGGCTGCCGCCGAAGGTCAGGCCCTTGCCGGTGAGCACGCCGGTGAACTCATTGCGCAGACGCTTGTACTGGCCGAACAGGTAGCCCACTTCACGGCCGCCCACACCGATATCGCCGGCGGGCACGTCGGTGTCGGGACCGATGTGACGGAACAGCTCGGTCATGAAGCTCTGGCAGAAACGCATGACCTCGGCGTCGCTCTTGCCGTGGGGGTCAAAATCGCTGCCGCCCTTGCCGCCGCCCATGGGCAGGCCGGTCAGGCTGTTCTTGAAGATCTGTTCAAAGCCCAGGAACTTGATGATGGACAGGTTCACGCTGGGATGGAACCGCAGGCCGCCCTTGTAGGGGCCGATGGCGGAGTTGAACTGCACACGGTAGCCGCGGTTGACCTGCACCTTGCCGTTGTCATCCACCCAGGGCACACGGAACATGACCACGCGCTCGGGTTCCACCAGGCGCTCGATCAGACCGTTCTTTTCCAGCTCGGGGCGAGCTTCCACAACGGGCTCCAGAGATTCCAGAACCTCGTCAACAGCCTGCAGGAATTCTTTCTGCTCCGCATTGCGCTGAGCCAGACCCGCGTACACATTGGCCAGATAGGCATTTTTGATGGACATGGGGAACACTCCTTTGTTCTAATTTCTTTCACCGGTTTTTATGTTAGCACGTTTGGAAGTATTTGACAAGGTTTTTCACCAAGTTTTGTTGCCGTTGGCGGTCCAACTGTATTTAATAGGAGGACAAAATATACACTTTCTGTAAATTTTCACAAAATATGTAGGCGCAATGTACATATGTGGTGTATAATGGACAAAACGCCGGCAGCTGTGCCGGCAACCTTATTTTTCTCTGTCGTTTCAAGGAGGAAAGTTCCTATGCAACCTGCAATTTCCGAACTTCTGGCCGGCATGACCCTGGAAGAAAAAGCCGGGCTGTGTTCCGGTGCGGATTTCTGGCACACCAAGGCGGTGGGGCGCCTGGGCATTCCCGCCATGATGGTGTCCGACGGCCCCCACGGTCTGCGCACCCAGAAGGAAGGCGCCGGTGTCAATGAGAGCATCACGGCGGTGTGCTTCCCCGCCGGGTGTGCCGCTGCCGCCAGCTTTGACCCCGACCTGCTGCGGCGGGAAGGGCAGGCCATCGGTGCCGAAGCCAGAGCCGTGGGGGTGGGCGTGGTGCTGGGCCCGGCGGTGAACATCAAGCGCAGCCCCCTGTGCGGGCGGAACTTTGAATATTATTCCGAGGACCCCTGCCTGGCCGGGACCCTGGCCGCCGCCTACATTCAGGGGGTGCAGAGCCAGGGGGTGGGCACCAGCATCAAGCATTTTGCGGCCAACAGCCAGGAATACCGCCGCCTGACCTCCTCCTCCGACATGAGCGAGCGCACCCTGCGGGAGATCTATCTGCCCGCGTTTGAAACGGCGGTGAAGGAGGCGGCGCCCTGGACCGTCATGTGCAGCTACAACCGCATCAACGGCACCTATGCCAGCGAGAACAAGACCCTGCTCACCGACATCCTGCGCAAGGAGTGGGGCTTTACCGGCTTTGTCATGTCCGACTGGGGCGCCGTGGCCGACCGGGTACGGGGGCTTTGCGCCGGGCTGGACCTGGAAATGCCCGGCTGCGGCGGGGTCAATGACCAGAAGATCGTGGCCGCGGTGAAGAACGGCACCCTGGACGAAGGGGTGCTGGACAAGGCGGTGAGCCGGATTCTGAACATCGTGCTGCGCCACGCCGACCTGGCGGGCCAGGCCGCCGGGGCGGAACTGGACCTGCCCGGAGACCACGCCGCGGCCGCCGCCATGGCCGCCGACTGCGCGGTGCTGCTGCAGAACCGGGGTTCCCTGCCCCTGAAGCAGGACCAGAAGGTGGTCTACATCGGCGGCTTTGCCGAAACACCCCGGTATCAGGGCGGCGGTTCCAGCCATGTGAACGCCTTCCGGGTGGAGAGCGCTCTGGAAGCCGCCCGGGCCCGGGGCCGGGTGGTGGACTATGTGGAAGGGTTCCCCGCCGACCGGGACCAGCGGGAGGAGAGCGAGTTCCTGCGGGCGGTGGAGGCTGCCGAGGAGGCGGACGCCGCCGTGATCTTTGCGGGCCTGCCCGAGAGCTTTGAGAGCGAGGGCTACGACCGCCGCCACATGCACCTGCCCGACGCCCAGAACAATCTCATTGCCCGGGTGGCGGCGGTGCAGAAGAACACGGTGGTGGTGCTGCACACCGGCAGCCCGGTGGAGTGTCCCTGGGCGGAGGATGTGTCCGCCATCCTGTGCATGTACCTGGGAGGCGAAGGGGTAGGCCGTGCCGCCGACGCGCTGCTGTACGGCGAAGCCGACCCCTGCGGCCGCCTGCCCGAGACCTGGCCTCTGCGGCTGGAAGATACCCCCTGCTATCTGGATTACCCCGGCAACGGCCGCACCGCTTACTACCGGGAAGGGGTGTTTGTGGGCTACCGCTGGTACGACGCCCGCAAGATGCAGGTGCGCTGGCCCTTCGGCCACGGGCTGTCCTACACGGGGTTCGTGTAC
>CAUEKL010000087.1 GCA_959018215.1 uncultured Gemmiger sp. | reverse complement strand
ATTGTCAGGCGGGACTGTGAGAGGAACGGCCCCGCAAAAAAATATCATAGTTAGAAGGAGAAACACTATGAAAAAAGCGCTTGCATTGACCGTGGCTGCGGCCATGGCTCTCAGCCTGGCAGCCTGCTCCGGCGGCGACACCACCACTACTTCCGATTCCACCACTTCCACCGGCACCGCTGAGGCCGCTACCTCCGCCGATGCTACTTCCGGCGAAGTCGCCAACAAGGACAAGCCTCTGGTCTGGTTCAACCGTCAGCCTTCCAACAGCTCCACCGGTGAGCTGGACATGTCCGCTCTGACCTTCAACGACAACACCTACTACGTCGGCTTCGACGCCAACCAGGGCGCTGAGCTGCAGGGCCAGATGGTTCTGGATTACATCACCAAGAACATCGATACCATCGATAAGAACGGCGACGGCATCATCGGTTACGTTCTGGCCATCGGCGATATCGGCCACAACGACTCCATCGCCCGTACCCGCGGCGTTCGTACCGCTCTGGGCACCGCCGTTGAGGTTGACGGCGCTGTGAACAGCGATCCTGTCGGCACCAACACCGACGGCACCGCCACTGCCGTTAAGGACGGCACCCTGGAAGTCAACGGCAAGACCTACATCGTCCGTGAGCTGGCTTCTCAGGAAATGAAGAACTCCGCCGGCGCCACCTGGGACGCTGCCACTGCCGGCAACGCCATCGGCACCTGGGCCGCTTCCTTCGGTGATTCCATCGACGTGGTCGTTTCCAACAACGACGGCATGGGCATGTCCATGTTCAACGCCTGGTCCAAGGAAAAGGGCATCCCCACCTTCGGTTACGACGCCAACGCTGACGCCGTTGCTGCTATCGGCGAAGGCTACGGCGGCACCATCAGCCAGCATGCCGACGTTCAGGCTTACCTGACCCTGCGTGTCATCCGTAACGCTCTGGACGGCGTGGACATCGACACCGGTATCGGCACCGCCGACGAAGCCGGCAACGTGCTGAGCGACGACGTTTACAAGTATGTGGAAGATGAGCGCTCCTACTACGCTCTGAACGTGGCTGTCACCGAGGAAAACTATGAGGACTTCATGGACTCCACCAAGGTCTACGAGCCGGTTTCCAACCAGCTGGACGCCACCACCCATCCCACCAAGAAGGTTTGGCTGGACATCTACAACTCCGCCGATAACTTCCTGGGCTCCACCTACCAGCCGCTGCTGCAGAACTATGACGATCTGCTGAACCTGGAAGTCGAATACATCGCCGGCGACGGCCAGACCGAGGCCAACATCACCAACCGTCTGAGCAACCCCAGCCAGTACGATGCCTTCGCCATCAACATGGTTAAGACCGACAACGGCGCTTCCTACACTGCTCTGCTGAGCCAGTGATTCCCACCGCAGTGTGCGGTGAACCGATTCGTTAACAGGTAACACCCACTTGCTATTAGGGAGTTGATATGCGAAGCAGCTTCTCCCTAATAGCGTTTTTTGATGAAACCACAGCAGGTACGGCCTTGTGCCGTGACTTGTAAATTTGCAGATACGGGAGTAACTAGAATGGCAGATGCGAAAGACGATATCGTCTTGTCAATTCGTGGTATGTGCAAGTCCTTCGGCCGCAACCGGGTTCTTGACCATATCAACCTCGACGTAAAACGCGGAACTGTCATGGGGCTTATGGGCGAGAACGGTGCCGGTAAGTCCACGATGATGAAGTGCCTGTTCGGTACCTACCAGAAGGACGAAGGCAAGATTTTCCTCAACGGCAAGGAGATCAGCTTCTCCGGCCCGAAGGATGCCCTGGAAAACGGCATTGCCATGGTCCACCAGGAACTGAACCAGTGCCTGGAACGCAACGTCATCGATAACCTGTTCCTTGGCCGTTACCCGGTCAATTCCGCCGGCGTTGTTGACGAGACGCGAATGAAAAAGAAGGCCTCCGAGCTGTTCCGCAAGCTCGGCATGACCGTAAACCTGACCCAGCCCATGCGGAACATGTCCGTTTCCCAGCGCCAGATGTGCGAGATTGCGAAAGCTATCTCCTACAATTCCCAGGTCATCGTTCTGGACGAGCCCACCTCCTCCCTGACCGTGCAGGAGGTCGAAAAGCTCTTCGAGATGATGCGCATGCTCAAGGCGCAGGGAATTTCCCTGATTTACATCTCTCACAAGATGGACGAGATCTTCGAGATCTGCGACCAGATCTCGGTGCTGCGTGACGGCAACCTGGTCATGACCAAGGATACTGCCGACACCAACATGAATGAACTGATCTCCGCCATGGTCGGCCGCTCTCTGGAAAGCCGTTTCCCGCCGGTGGACAACACCCCCGGCGAACCGATCCTCTCGGTGCAGCATCTTTCCACCAAGTACGCGCCGCACCTGCAGGATATTTCCTTCGATGTGCGGGAAGGCGAGATCTTCGGCCTGTACGGCCTGGTCGGCGCCGGCCGTACCGAACTGCTGGAGACCATCTTCGGCGTGCGTACCCGTGCCGCCGGGCGCGTGTACTTCAAAGGCCGCATGATGAACTTCAACAACGCCAAGGAAGCCATCGAGCACGGTTTTGCCATGATCACCGAGGAACGCAAGGCCAACGGTCTGTTCCTCAAGTGTGACCTGACCTTCAACACCACCATCGCCAACCTGAATCAGTACAAGGCCGGCGTGGCGCTGTCCAACCCCAAGATGGTCAAGGCCACCAACAAGGAAATCAAGATCATGCATACCAAGTGCATGGGCCCGGACGATATGATCACGAGCCTTTCCGGCGGCAACCAGCAGAAGGTCATCTTCGGCAAGTGGCTCGAACGTGAACCGCAGGTCTTCATGATGGATGAACCCACCCGCGGTATCGATGTCGGCGCCAAGGACGAAATCTATGAGCTGATCATCAACATGGCTAAACAGGGAAAGACGATCATCGTTGTTTCCTCCGAAATGCCTGAGATCCTGGGCATCACCAACCGTATCGGCGTCATGTCCAACGGTCACCTTTCCGGTATCGTCAATACCAAGGAGACCAATCAGGAAGAGCTGCTGAGACTCAGTGCGAAATACCTGTAAGTGGGGGAAAATACTTATGGTGACAGAAAAAACGAAAATCCTGACGGCTGAACAGGAAGCAGCGCTTCTGCAGCCCATCGACGAACACGTCGGCGCCATTCAGGAAAAGATCAACGCTCTGCGCGTGGACGGCACCGACCAGGTCATCGAGATTCAGAACAACATCGACAACCTCAAGCGCGACCGCATCTATACCGAAGCGGAAAAGCAGGCCAAGATCACCCAGCAGAAGGCCGCTCTGGAAAAGGCCAAGGCTGTGGAGGCCAAGAACAAGGACGCCATCGCCAAGCTCATCGCTGAAGCCGAAAGCTACCTGAAGGCCCACTATGACACCGATTACTATCAGGCCGTGGTGGAAAGCTGCAAGGTGGAAAAGGTAGCTGCCCAGGAAAAATACAAGGCGGCTGTGGCCGAGCTGGAGAAGGAGCATCAGGCCACCCTGTCCAAGCTCACCGACGCCCATGAGATCAAGGACGAAAAGTACGTCCACAAGAACCGTCTGTTTGACGCCAAGATGCAGCTGGACAAGGATCTGCAGCTGGTCAAGGACCGTCAGCATTCCGCGTTTGACTACAAGTATCACCTCATCGACATGCTGCGCATGTCCAAGTTCACGGTAGGGGAGTCCCTGGCCCAGAAGTGGGAAAACTACAAGTACACCTTCAACCGTCGGGACTTCCTGCTGCGCAACGGTCTGTACATTGCCATCATCGTCATCTTCATCGCTCTGTGCATCATCACGCCTATCGTCAAGAATGTGCAGCTGCTCACCCTGAACAACATCCTGAACATCCTGCAGCAGGCTTCGCCGCGTATGTTCCTGGCTCTGGGCGTTGCGGGCCTGATCCTGCTGGCCGGCACTGACCTGTCCATCGGCCGTATGGTCGGTATGGGCATGACTGCCGCCACCATCGTGATGCACTCCGGCCCCAACACCGGTTCCGTGTTCGGTCACACCTTCGATTTCACCGGCCTGCCGGTCATCGCCCGTGTGCTGCTGGCTCTGGTGATCTGCATTGTGCTGTGCACCATCTTCACCACCATCGCCGGTTTCTTCACGGCCAAGTTCAAGATGCACCCCTTCATCTCCACCATGGCCAACATGCTGGTCATCTTCGGCCTGGTCACCTACTCCACCAAGGGCGTGTCCTTCGGTGCCATTGAATCCAACATCCCCAGCATGATCATCCCCAAGATCAACGGCTTCCCCACCATCATCCTGTGGGCTGTTGCGGCTGTGGTCATCGTCTGGTTCATCTGGAACAAGACCACCTTCGGCAAGAACCTGTTCGCTGTGGGCGGCAACCCTGAAGCGGCTTCCGTTTCCGGTATCTCCGTCTTCGGCGTCACCGTGGGCGCTTTCATCCTGGCCGGTATCCTGTACGGCTTCGGCTCCTGGCTGGAATGCATCCGCATGGTGGGCTCCGGCTCCGCTGCTTACGGCCAGGGCTGGGAAATGGACGCCATCGCGGCCTGCGTCGTGGGCGGCATCTCCTTCACCGGCGGTATCGGCAAGATCTCCGGCGTTGTGGTCGGTGTCTTCATCTTCACCGCGCTGACCTACTCCCTGACCACTCTGGGCATTGATACCAACCTGCAGTTCGTATTCTCCGGCATTATCATCCTGGTCGCCGTTATGCTCGACTGCCTGAAGTACGTCCAGAAGAAGTAATCTAACCATTCTCATATCTTTCCCAAACACACCGCAGAGAGTGCAAGCTCTCTGCGGTGTGTTTTTATCAGGAAAAACAGAACCCCTAAACAAAAACAAGACCGCCGCCGGAAACTGCATTTCCGGTCAGCGGTCTTGTTGCTTTTATGTCCGAAAGATCATTTGCGCCGTCTGGCTTTTTTCCGCACACTGTATCCGAAGGTTCCCAGCCGACGGCCCAGGGCCAGATATTCCCCATGAGAGTAGACGATGAGCTTCGCTTTGTCCAGACAGAGTTTGCCGTTTTCATCCAGCAGGCTTTCGTCCACATCCACGGCCACCACTTCGGCCAGGAACAGGTCATGACTGCCCAGAGGGATGCGCTGGGTGACCTTGCACTCCAGGTTCAGGGGGCTTTCCTCCAGAAGAACGGTCCCCACCCGGGCAGCGGGCGCGGCATGCAGGCCCATGGCAGCGAACTTGTCCACCTCCCGGCCGCTTTTGACGCCGCACCAGTCCACGGCGCGGGTCAGGCTTTCGGTGGGCAGATTCACCACGAATTCGCCGCTGTCCTTGATGAGATCATAGCTGTACCGTTCCGGCCGCACACTGATGGACAGCATAGAAGGTTGGGTGCAGATAGTTCCGCACCAGCCCACCGTGATCAGGTTGGCCTTTTCCGGGCTGCCGCAGCTGACCAGCACCGGCGGTTCCGGATTGAGCAGGGTAGACCCTTTCCAGACCTGTTTTCTCATGCGTTTTCCTCCTTGTCCCAGGTGCGCTCGCTGATAATGTAGCGGGGCCGGGCCTTGGTTTCCATGTAAATTTTGCCGATGTACTCCCCGATCACGCCCAGACAGATCAGCTGTACGCCGGACACAAAACAGATGATGCAGGTGGTGGAAGCCCAGCCGGACACGGTGGCTCCCATCGCGGCTTCCACCAGAGCCCAGATCACCCCGATAAAGGAGACCAGGGCCACCAGGACCCCAAAGCCGGTGATGAACCGGATGGGTTTGACCGAAAGGCTGGTGATGCCGTCAAAGGCAAGGCTCAGCATCTTGGAAAGGGGATAGTGACTTTCCCCGGCAATGCGTTCGTGGCGCTCATAGGTCACGGCGGTGCTCTTGAAGCCTACCAGCGGGACCATGCCCCGCAAAAACAGGTTGACTTCCTTGAAATTGGCAAATTCTTTCAGCACGCGGGCGCTCATCAGCCGATAGTCCGCGTGGTTGAACACCACCTCAGCGCCCATGGCATTGAGCAGCTTGTAAAAACTTTCGGCGGTGAAACGCTTGAAAAAGGTGTCGGTCTCCCGCTTGGAGCGCACCCCGTACACCACCTCGCAGCCGTCCCGGTAGGCGTCCACCATGGCATCCATGGCGTTGATGTCGTCCTGACCGTCGCAGTCGATGGAGATGGTGATATCGCAGCGGTCCTTGGCTTCCATCAGACCGGCCAGAACGGCGTTCTGGTGGCCCCGGTTGCGGCTCTGACAGATGCCCAGATAATGGGGGTCCCGTTCCGCCAGGTCACAGATGATCTTCCAGGTATCGTCCTTGGAACCGTCGTTGACAAACAGCACCCGGCTGTCCGGGCTGATCTTGCCTGCGGCGGAAAGGTCGGTGATCTTTTTCAAAAACTGCGGCGCCGTGATGGGCAGTACCTCCTGCTCATTGTAGCAGGGAATAACGATATATAAGACAGGCATTTGACGATGGTTCATGGAGACACCTCATTCCTGGCACTGGCTGCGCAGGCGTTCTTTGTCCAGAATTTTGAAACTTCCCCGGAAGGTCTCAATCAAGCCCTCCCGCTGCATGCGACCCAGTTCCCGGCTCAGGGCGCTGCGGTCACAGTTCAGGTACTCGGCCAGTCCGGCCCGGGTCAGGGGGACCGCAAAGGTGTCCTGTCCGGCTTCGTCGGCCTGTTCCAGCAGCCACAGACTGATGCGCACCCGAAGGCTCTTGCAGATCAGCAGTTCCACCCGACGGTCCAGGGCAAAGTATTTGTTGGAGATGGTCAGTACCAGATTCTGCAGCAGCTGCAGATGGCTCTCGTGCAGATGGGCGCAGGGGTGGATAATTTTTTCATAGGGCAGGTACACGGCCAGACAATCGGTCTGGGCCATGACGCTGACCGGGCTCTTGGTGCTGGACCCGGACAATACATCCCCGAACAGGCCTCCTGTGCTCATCTCGGTGATGGCCACACTGCTGCCGTCCGGGGTGTTTTTCAGGGCGGTGATGGACCCTTCCAGCAGGATGCCGACCTCCCGGGTTTCATATCCGGCCAGCATCAGAAATTCCCCTTTCTGATACCGGCGCACCCGCGGGGCAAAGCAGTCCAGCATTTTGTCCAGCTCGTCATCACGCATACCGCGCAGCAGGGAAGTGCCGCGCAAAACAGGATAATACGGCCGCAGATTCATCGCAAAGGTCCTTTCGTGCCAAGAGTGGCGGCGCTCGGGACATACCCGAAAAATGCCGCGAAATGTTGCCGGGGCAAAATTGTTGCACCGGCAATCGACATTCCTGTTTTATTATAGTATAGTAATGCGGCAAAAGCAAATGGAAAAGAAACCGCATTTGCGGCATTGGGAGGAGTTCACTGTGAAATTGAAACGTATTCTGGCTGCATTCACCACGCTGGCCCTGGCCGTATCCCTGGCAGGCTGCGGCGCGGCGTCTCAGTCTACTGTCGAGGCCACGCCGGCCCCCGCAACCGAAGAGACTGCGCCGGTGGAGGAAACCGCGTCCCCGGAAACCGCCGACGCCGCGGGCTTCCAGGTGGCGGGCCTGAAAGGCCCCACCACCATGGGGTTGGTCAACCTGATTGATGAAGTGGATCAGGGCGAAAGCGACCTGGACATCGGCTTTAGCATGTATGGCGCGGCCGATGAGATCGTGCCCAAGCTGGTCAAGGGTGAACTGGACGCCGCGGCCATTCCGGCCAACCTGGCTGCCACCCTGTACCAGAAGACCAACGGCGCCGTGGAAGTGGCTGCCATCAATACCCTGGGTGTGCTGTATATCGTGGAGAACTCCGATACCCAGTATGACAGTATTGCCGACCTGAAGGGCAAGACCATCCTGACCACAGGCAAGGGCACCACCCCTGAGTATGTCCTGCGCTATGTGCTCAGCCAGAACGGTCTGGACCCCGACAAGGATGTGACCATCGAGTATTTCAGCGAATCCGATGCGGTTGTCAATGAGATGGTTGCCCGGGACGAAAGCAGCATTGCCATGCTGCCCCAGCCCTTTGTCACCACGGCTCTGTCCCAGGTGGAAGGCCTGAGCGTCAAATTTGATATGAGCGAAGAGTGGGAGAAGGTAGCCGGCTCCCAGCTGGTCACCGGTGTTCTGGTGGCCCGCAAGGATGCCGTGGAAGCCGACCCCGAAGCTTTTGAAGCCTTCCTGACCGCTTATAAGGCCAGCACCGAGGCTGCCAACTCTGACGTGGAAGGCACCGCTGCCCTGTGCGAGACCTATGGCGTTGTGCCCAAGGCGGCTCTGGCTCAGAAGGCTCTGCCTGAGTGCAACATCGTCTTCATCACCGGCGACGAGATGCGTGCTGATCTGGAAACCTACTTCCAGGTCCTGTATGATGCTGACCCCACCAGCGTAGGCGGTCAGCTGCCGGATGACGCCTTCTACTATGGCGCCTGATTCCGGCCGGACCGGTTCACAGTCCCGCTGGCATACTGCCGCCGCTGTGCTGTTCTGGGTGGGGGTGTGGCAGCTTGTGGCCATGGCTCTGGGGCATGGCGGGTTGTTTCTCTCCACCCCGCTGCAAACCCTGCATGCGTTGGCAGTGCAGCTGCCCACCGCCCAGTTCTGGCACCGCATCGCTTTCAGTGCCCTGCGCATCCTGACCGGCTTTGTGCTGGCCCTGGTCAGTGGTCTGGTGCTGGGGGCGGCGGGGGCCCGCTGGCATGGGGTGCGGGTGCTGCTGGCACCGCCCATGCAGCTCATCCGGGCCATGCCGGTGGCCAGCTTCGTGATTCTGGCCTTGCTGTGGGTCAGCAGCGACAACCTTTCGGTGGTGGTCAGCTTTACCCATGTGCTGCCGGTGATTTATGCGGG